>USPQ01000044.1 GCA_900556625.1 uncultured Bacteroides sp.
GGTGCAGGGAGGATAAGCACTCTGTCTGCTAATGGTTTAATGTTCATAGTTACTTGTTATATTTTAGTTATACATTTAATGTTTAGATGTTACCCGTCATTTTCAGGCGGAACGCTAAAAACATTGCGAAAAGTGTGCCAAAGCAGTTTAGTGATTCTTTGTCAGAAATTGAACTGACAAAATGGCTGTCTGCCTACCTCGTTATGGCAAAAACAAATGAATCCCGTGCGAAAGTTTTCGCAAGTAATCATATTATGCCTTATTATAACATGAGTTTGATATATTAATAGTCTTCACCTTTTCACTGTAATTCCTCATTCATCAGTGTTAACGGGTGAAGAGCGACATCTTTACCCGCATTTACACCTCCGGTTCATTAATAACAAGCTTACTTTCTATAGGCACTAAACTTCTTTTCTATTATAGATAAACCTCTCTTCTTCCGAATATAAAATTCTTTTGCACTAGACACAATCTATAAACGCAAGTTGCGTTTATAAAAACAAAGCTTGCGTTTATAAAAACAAAGGCTTCGTTTTTATAATCAAAGCCTTCGTTTATAGTTTATCTATAACCAAAAAGAAATTAGTTTTTATAGAAAGGAAGTTTAGATCCTATAGAAAAGAAGTTCATCTACAATATCCGGTCGCCATCAGACCAATTATCGGTATACATAGATAGCTTAAAAAGAGGAAAGCGGGTGAAATATATGCCCTTCACCTGCTAACGTCCATGAATAAGGCGTTATAGCGAAAAGGTGAAGGGCATATCACATTTGTACGACACACGGACATCATACCTTAATTCCGGTAAATCAGACAGATGGAAAGTCTTTTCTTACTCTTCTTTATCTTCAGTCAAGCCATACTTTGCTCTCGTAATTTTCCGTACAAGTTCCCTTTGAACACTTTCCAATGCGTTCACTTCTTTATCCAACAGTTCCAAAGCTGAACCTTTCTGTAACAGATAAGAACGGTCTGAGTATTTTATCATAGAAGTGGGCACTGCCTTATTATCCTTTTTATATTGTTCAATCATATATCGCAAAGCTTCCGATCTATATTTACAAACAGTCTTCCGTTCCGCATAATATAATTCTTTGTAAGCATTGTCTTCACTTCTCAACTTCTTCCAAAAAGCAGAAAAAGCTGCCGACACCGCATCTTTCTCTTCCTTAGATACAGCCTCCGATTGTCTCTTTTTAAGCTCCCTATATTCCTTATATGTATTTAAGAACTTATCCAGCGCATCTTTACAGACTTTATGCTCAAGCCGGTAATTTTCCAATGAAGCAGGACGGTTATATTCAACAATCTCTTGCAGGTAAGGCACATCATTCCAACTGATATACTTATTATTCGCTTCACAATAGTCTGCGTAAGCACTCACAAGTTGCCAACTATATTCTTTTGTTTTCTGATTCAGTTCTTCATTGATGGCCGACAAACTTTTCTCCATTTCCTGTAAATCCTGCGCTAATGCGGTCTGCATACTCCCCCATCCCGAAATGAACAGACAAAGGACGCTTAATAATGTTGTTTTCATAATATAATGATTTTAAATTATAGACTTGCCATGTATTTCCAAAGCGGAGCGGCATTCAGTGACTGCATAATTTCGTTATTCTCAAGCAACGTCCTCACCTCTTCCAATGTGAACAAATGCACAGAAATATCTTCCGTAGCTTCCAAATGTTGATGATCTATCAGTTCCACATCTGTGGCGAGAAAACAATGAGTCAAGTTGGTGTGAGTACTCGGATTAGCCGAAACTACCATATATTCCTGCCAGTTCCCATTGCCATACCCTGTTTCTTCCCACAATTCGCGCTGGGCGGATACCAGTGGCGAAACATCTTCCTTCTCGCACACACCGGCGCAAAGTTCATAACAAGTCCGTCCGATTCCAGGACGGTACTGACGAACAAAAACAAATTTACCTTTTTTGGTGATGGCAATCGTATTCACCCAATCGGGATATTCTAAGATATAATATTCGGGGATATGATTCCCATTTGGGAGCAACATATCTTCGCAACGTACAGTTAGCCAAGGGCGACGAAACAGGTACTTACTACTCACAGTTTGCCATGCTTTATTCTTTTCTTCCATGAAGTTTCATTTTTTCTTCCGACAAATATAGGAATTTCCAGCGAACCACCTCACTTCGCCTGTTTATTTTCTTTTATTGCAAAAAACTTAAATATTGAAATAGTGTTCGTATCTTTGCACCGGCTAACTAATAATCTCTTTATTTTTATTACAATATGGCATTTACGAATAATATTATGATTGTCCGGCACAAATTGCTGGCAGACCTTGTAAGACTCTGGAAAAACGACCAGTTAATAGAAAAGATAGACCGGCTCCCCGTAGAACTGAGCCCCCGAAGATCGAAGCCGATGGGACGTTGCTGCATACATAAAGAACGGGCGGTATGGAGATATAAGACTTTTCCTTTGATGGGATTGGATATGACGGATGAACATGATGAAGTCGCTCCCCTCTCTGATTATGCGCGTATGGCATTGAGCCGCCCCGAGCCGAATAAGGAAAATATCATGTGTGTGATTGACGAAGCATGTTCTTCCTGTGTCCAAATCAACTATGAGATTACCAATCTTTGTCGCGGATGCGTAGCCCGCAGTTGCTATATGAACTGCCCCAAAGACGCTATACGCTTCAAAAAGAACGGTCAGGCGATGATTGACCATGACACTTGCGTCAGTTGCGGTATTTGCCATAAGAGTTGTCCTTATCATGCCATTGTGTATATCCCCGTGCCATGTGAGGAGTCTTGTCCGGTAAAAGCGATCAGCAAAGACGAACATGGCATAGAGCATATCGATGAAAGTAAATGTATCTATTGTGGTAAGTGCCTGAACGCTTGTCCATTTGGTGCAATCTTTGAAATTTCACAGACATTCGATGTCTTGCAGCATATCCGTAAAGGAGAAAAGCTGGTTGCCATCGTTGCACCGTCCATTCTCGGGCAGTTCAACACAACCATAGAAAAGGTATATGGAGCATTTAAGGAAATAGGATTCGCTGATGTCATTGAGGTTGCTGAAGGTGCCATGCAGACTACCAGCAACGAAGCTCACGAGTTATTGGAGAAGTTGGAAGAGGGACAGAAATTCATGACCACTTCTTGTTGTCCTTCCTACATAGAGTTAGTCGAAAAACATATTCCGGGAATGAAGCCATACGTATCTTCCACCGGTTCACCCATGTATTATGCCGCACGGATCGCCAAAGAAAAACACCCGGACGCAAAAATCGTATTCGTCGGCCCCTGTATAGCCAAGCGTAAAGAAGTCCGACGCGACGAAGCGGTAGACTACATTCTGACATTTGAGGAAATAGGTTCTATTCTTGATGGATTCGATATCCAACTGGAACAAATGCAGGAATTTTCCATTTTGCACACTTCCGTCCGCGAAGCACACGGGTTTGCCCAAGCAGGCGGCGTGATGGGGGCTGTCAAGGCTTACTTGAAAGAAGAAGCGGAGAAAATCAACGCGATACAAGTATCGGACATCAATAAGAAGAATATCGCTCTGTTACGCGCTTGCGCCAAGACGGGAAAAGCTGCCGGACAATTCATCGAAGTGATGGCTTGCGAAGGCGGATGTATCACCGGTCCAAGTACGCATAACGATATTGTTTCAGGACGTCGCCAACTGGTACAAGAGCTTCTCAAACGCAAAGAGAGCTATGAAACAATGGATCGATAGGCTACGGCGGGAAAGAACACTCCGACCGGAAGAGTTCCGGCAACTGTTGACTGAATGTGACGCAGAGCTGCTGCGTCACATCAACAAACAGGCGCAGGAAGTCAGTCTCCTTCATTTTGGAAACAAGATTTATATCCGTGGACTGATTGAAATCAGTAATTGCTGCCGGAACAACTGCTATTACTGCGGCATTCGTAAAGGTAATCCAAACATCGAGCGTTATCGTCTGACGCAGGAAAGCATATTGGACTGTTGCAAACAGGGATATGAGTCAGGTTTCCGTACTTTCGTCCTGCAAGGTGGAGAAGATCCCGTCCTGACGGATGATAAGATAGAGAGGATAGTCACAAACATCCGGCAAGAATACCCGGACTGTGCCATTACATTATCACTCGGAGAGAAGTCCCGCAATACGTATGAACGTTTTTTCAAAGCAGGCGCCAACCGTTATCTGCTACGCCACGAAACTTACAACGAGGCACACTACCAACAGCTGCATCCGGCGGAGATGTCCGGCAAGCGGCGTTTGCAATGTCTGCAAGATTTAAAAGACATCGGTTACCAGACAGGAACCGGAATTATGGTCGGCAGTCCCGGACAGACAGTGGAAGATATTGTCGAAGATATCTTATTTATAGAACGGCTCCGTCCGGAAATGATCGGCATAGGTCCTTTCCTGCCGCATCATGATACCCCTTTTGCCCAATGCCCAAGTGGAACAGTGGCACAGACAGTTCTCCTATTATCCATCTTCCGCCTGATGCATCCATCTGCATTGATTCCGGCAACAACGGCTTTAGCGACTCTTGCCTCCGACGGAAGAGAACGGGGAATATTGGCAGGCGCCAATGTAGTAATGCCTAACCTCTCTCCGCGCGAGGAACGGAAGAAATATGAGTTATATAATGACAAAGCTTCACTCGGAGCGGAATCTGCCGAAGGCTTGATTGCCCTACAAAAACAGCTGAATGCCATCGGCTACGAGATTTCCACCGAAAGAGGGGACTTTATACAGTACACCACAGATTACACGGATTTTCACAGATTTATTCCGGTTCATTCTTAATCTGTGAAAATCCGTGTAATCTGTGGTGAAAATGAAAAAAGAGAAAATATATGATATACCAAAAAGATTCATCAAAAGCAGAAGAGTTTATCCACCACGAAGAAATTCTGGATACGCTGGAATACGCTAAAAACAATAAAGACAACCGTGCACTTATCGAGCAGCTGATTGAAAAGGCCTCCCATTGTAAAGGATTGAGCCATCGCGAAGCAGCCCTGTTGCTGGAATGCAACCAGCCCGACCTTATAGAACGCATATTTCATCTTGCTAAAGAAATCAAGCAAAAATTCTATGGTAACCGCATCGTGATGTTCGCACCGCTCTATCTGTCGAACTATTGCGTAAACGGTTGTACATATTGCCCGTATCACGCCAAGAACAAGACAATTGCCCGCAAGAAACTGACACAGGAAGAGATTCGCCGGGAAGTGATCGCCTTACAGGACATGGGACACAAGCGTCTTGCTCTTGAAGCCGGAGAACATCCATCACTGAATCCGATAGAATATATCCTGGAGTCCATAAAGACAATTTATAGCATTCAGCATAAGAACGGTGCCATCCGCCGGGTGAATGTCAACATCGCTGCTACTACGGTAGAAAATTACCGTAAACTGAAAGAAGCGGGTATCGGTACCTACATTCTATTTCAGGAAACTTATCACAAGGAAAACTACGAAACCCTCCACCCTACCGGACCGAAAAGTAACTATGCTTACCATACGGAAGCAATGGACCGTGCAATGGAAGGAGGTATTGATGATGTGGGGATTGGAGTTCTTTTCGGTCTGAATACTTATCGGTATGATTTTGTAGGATTGTTAATGCATACCGAACATCTGGAAGCTAAGTTCGGTGTAGGACCACATACCATCAGCGTCCCCCGAATCTGTTCGGCAGATGATATTGACGCCGGAGACTTTCCCAATGCCATCTCAGATGAAATATTCAGCAAGATTGTGGCTGTGATTCGGATTGCCGTTCCTTATACGGGAATGATTATTTCCACCCGTGAATCACAGGAATCCCGTAAAAAAGTTCTCGAACTGGGTATCTCGCAAATCAGTGGCGGCTCACGTACCAGTGTAGGCGGTTATGCCGAAACAGAATTACCCGAAAACAACTCCGCTCAATTTGATGTCAGCGATACACGGACATTGGACGAAGTGGTCAACTGGCTACTCGAACTAGGCTATATTCCTAGTTTTTGCACTGCCTGCTACCGGGAAGGACGGACGGGAGACCGCTTCATGTCATTAGTCAAATCCGGTCAGATAGCAAATTGCTGCGGGCCGAACGCTCTGATGACCTTGAAAGAGTATCTGGAAGACTATGCCTCCGAAGATACCCGTCGGAAAGGATTGGAGCTGATTTCCAAAGAAACGGAACGAATTCCCAATCCCAAAATCAGAGAAATAGCTATCCGTAACTTAAAAGAAATTTCCAACGGTAAAAGAGATTTTCGCTTATGAGCCTGACAGATACTCCAAATGCCAACAGACTTCATATAGCCCTTTTCGGCAGACGGAACAGTGGTAAATCTTCTCTTGTCAATGCATTGACGGGACAGGATACCGCCCTCGTTTCAGATACTCCGGGAACGACTACCGATCTTGTATCCAAAGCTATGGAAATGCAAGGTATTGGTCCGTGTTTGTTTATAGATACTCCGGGGTTCGATGATGAGGGAGAGCTGGGAGAGCTGCGTGTCAGCCGGACTTTAAAAGCTATTGAGAAAACGGATATTGCATTGCTGCTATGTGGGGATACTACCTTTTCTCATGAAAAAGAGATGCTAGCACTATTGAAAGAGAAGAATATCCCTGTCATTCCGGTATTGAATAAAATAGATATAAGAGAGAACAGTGATAGCTTAGCTACATACATTGAGAAAGAATGTAAAATACGTCCATTGCTCGTCAGTGCAAAAGAAGAGATAGGAATCGAGCAAATCCGGCAGGCAATTCTTGAAAAACTGCCTTCGGATTTCGGTCAGCAAAGCATTACCGGAGAGCTTACCGCAGAGAATGATCTTGTTCTTCTCGTCATGCCGCAGGATATCCAAGCTCCCAAAGGCAGACTTATCCTGCCGCAAGTGCAGACAATCCGTGAATTGCTAGACAAGAAATGCCTTGTTGTGAGTTGCACTACCGACAAGTTGACAGAGACATTACAAGCTCTCGCCCGTCCTCCGAAACTAATCATCACCGACTCGCAAGTTTTCAAAGCTGTTTATGAACAGAAACCGGAAGAAAGCAAACTGACCTCTTTTTCGGTACTTTTTGCCGGTTATAAGGGAGACATTCATTACTATGTAGAAAGCGCCGCCGTCATTGAAAGCCTGACGGAGGATTCACGCGTATTGATTGCGGAGGCTTGTACCCATGCTCCCCTTACCGAAGATATAGGAAGAGTGAAACTTCCCCGCCTATTACGCAAACGAATTGGCGAAAAGTTACAGATCGACATTGTAGGCGGAACGGATTTCCCTCAGGATCTCATGCCTTACGACTTGATTATCCATTGCGGAGCATGTATGTTCAACCGCAAATATGTGCTAAGCCGCATCGAACGTGCACGGGAGCAGCACATCCCCATGACAAATTATGGAGTGGCTATCGCCTACCTCAACGGAATACTTGACCAAATAGAATATTAAACAGTACACACGAAAAGAAAAAATAAGGTGCCGCTGATTGTGAAGTCAACGACACCTTATTTATTTTATATTCCTACTATCTCTTATCTTATAGCGGCAATCAATTCTTCCGCCGAAACAAGATTCTGTTCTCCTGTCTCCATATTCTTCAGCATTGCTTTGCCTTCGTTCATTTCATTCTCACCGACAATAGCTACAAACGGAATATTTTTTGCATTGGCATAGCTCATCTGCTTCTTCATCTTAGCCGCATCGGGGAAAATCTCCGCACGGATACCTGCAGCACGTACTTTCGATAAAATGCCCATAGAGAACGCGGCTTCCTTCTCACCAAAGTTAATAAACAGAAGTTCGGTTCCATTCACAGCTTCTTTAGGATAAAGGTCGAGTTGGTTCAGCACATCAAAGATACGGTCTGCACCAAAGGAAATACCGACACCTGATACTCCTGCCATGCCGAATACACCGGTCAAGTTGTCATAGCGACCACCACCTGTGATACTGCCGATCTGCACATCCAATGCTTTTACTTCAAAAATAGCACCGGTATAATAATTCAGTCCGCGAGCTAATGTCAGGTCGAGTTCGATTTCATTCTTCAATCCCATTGTCTCTAAAGTATTCAGAATAAATTCGCTCTCTTCTACCCCTTTCAATCCTACTTCGCTGGCAGCCAACACATTTTTCAGCGTCGCCAACTTTTCCGCATTCGTTCCGCTAAGGAGAATGATCGGTTGTAGCTTGGCAATAGCCTCATCACTGATACCTTTCTCTTTCAGTTCGGCATTTACATTGTCCAAACCGATTTTATCCAACTTATCTATGGCAACAGTGATATCGACAATCTTATCCGATTCACCGATAATCTCGGCAATACCGGAAAGAATCTTGCGGTTATTGATTTTAATGCACACACGGATGTTGAAACGGCTGAATACAGTATCGACAATCTGCATCAATTCGACTTCGTTCAGCAAGGAATCACTTCCCACCACGTCTGCATCACACTGATAAAACTCGCGATAACGTCCTTTCTGCGGACGGTCGGCACGCCATACCGGCTGTATCTGATAACGCTTGAAAGGGAAAGTGATTTCGTCACGGTGCATCACTACATAACGTGCAAAAGGTACTGTCAAGTCATAACGCAATCCTTTCTCACAGAACTTACTTGCTAGCTTAGCGGCATTACGGCCCAATAATTCTTCGTCTGTGATTCCTGAGAAGTAATCACCCGAATTCTGAATCTTAAAAAGGAGTTTATCACCTTCGTCACCGTACTTTCCCATCAACGTAGAAAGCATCTCCATCGCAGGAGTTTCTATCTGCTGAAAACCATACAGATGGTATACGTCACGAATTGTATTGAATATATAATTACGCTTCGCCATTTCTACCGGCGAGAAGTCACGAGTTCCTTTAGGAATACTTGGTTTTGCTGCCATAATATTACTGTTTATAATTTTAATTGCGCAAATTTACTGCAAATTTCCGAGCAATGCTTACATATATACGAAAAAATCCTCTATAGTCTTCGGAAAGACTTAGTCTCTTCTACCCATGAAAATCATGATATAGTAAACCAACGTAGCCAATGAACTCAATGCAGCAACTACATAGGTATAAGCAGCAGAACGAAGAGCATCTTCAGCTTGTGCATGATTGTACGAGTTAGTAATGCCGGATGAACTCAACCATACCAATGCACGTTTACTTGCATTGATTTCCACTGGCAACGTGATAAAACTGAACAATGTAGTCATGGCAAACAAAATAATACCTGCCAGCAATAACTGCGGAAATGTGTTCACCAACAAGATACCACCCAGCAATACCCATGTCATAATGGAAGAGGCAAAGTTAACTACCGGAACCAACGCACTACGCATCTTCAAAGGAGCATACATACGCGCATGCTGCACGGCATGACCACATTCATGAGCCGCTACGGCAGCCGCCATTATACTATTACTTTCGTACACTCCTTCACTCAGATTCACCGTTTTGTTAGTCGGATTATAGTGATCGGTCAACTGACCCGGCGTATGCGTCACCTGTACATCATAAATTCCATTGTCATGCAACATCTTGATAGCTACGTCGCGTCCTGTCATTCCATTTCCTGTAGGAATCTTAGAATACTTTTTGAATTTGCTCTGCAAATTCATTTGTACCAGCCAACTTACTACGGCTATTCCTATAAATAATACCCAATAAGACATATTCATTTCATTTTAATTATTACTCTATATCTCCATATACAAATTGTTTGCCAAAAATAAGGGGAAACTATCAATGTCAGAATAGTTTCCCCTTGCTTTTATGAAGAATTAGCTAAAAATTAGTCAATTATTATTCTTCAGTATAGCGTTCGATAGTTTGTGCTCTGTCCGGTCCTACAGATACAATCTTGATTTGTACCCCCAACTGCTCCTCCAGGAAAGTCAGATAAGCATTGAATTCTTCCGGGAATTCATCTTCGCTCTGCATCTTAGTCATA
Organism: uncultured Bacteroides sp.; assembly: GCA_900556625.1. GTDB lineage: Bacteria > Bacteroidota > Bacteroidia > Bacteroidales > Bacteroidaceae > Bacteroides. Next base: position 9,962 of record USPQ01000044.1, read on the forward strand.
TCTGTCTTCCAACCGGGAAGTTCTGCATATACAGGTTCCACGCCTTCTGTGATATCGTACGGGAAATAGTCGATTTCCTCACCATTTACCTTGTAAGCTACACAAGCCTTGATGGTATCGAAAGTATCGAGCACATCGCTCTTCATCATAATCAACTTAGTAACTCCGTTTACCATTACAGAATATTTTAATGCTACCAAGTCAATCCATCCGCAACGACGCTTACGGCCGGTCACAGCACCAAACTCATGTCCCAATGCGCCAATCTTGTCGCCTGTCTCATCAAACAACTCCGAAGGGAACGGACCTGCACCTACACGTGTACAATATGCTTTGAAGATACCATATACCTCCCCGATACGGTTAGGAGCTACGCCCAAGCCTGTACAAGCACCTGCACAAACCGTATTAGAAGAAGTTACGAACGGATATGAACCGAAGTCAATGTCAAGCATAGTACCTTGGGCACCTTCACAAAGTACGCTCTTACCATCCTTCAACAAATTGTTTATTTCATGTTCACTATCTACGAAATGGAATTGTTTCAGATATTCAATACCTTCCAGCCAAGCCTTTTCCAGCTCCGTCAAGTCATATTCATAATTCAGACTTTTCAGAATCTGTTCGTGACGGGCTTTCGCTGCGGCATATTTCTGTTCGAAATTATGAAGGATATCTCCAACACGAACACCGTTACGACTAACTTTATCTGTATATGTAGGACCAATACCCTTACCGGTAGTTCCTACTTTGGCATCCCCTTTGGCAGCTTCATAGGCAGCGTCAAGGATACGATGTGTCGGAAGAATCAAGTGAGCCTTCTTTGAAATATGCAAACGTTCTTTCAACGGATGACCGGATGCTTCAAGAGCCTCAGCCTCTGCCTTGAACAGCGCCGGGTCAAGTACCACACCATTGCCGATGATGTTTACCTTATTTCCCTGAAAAATACCGGAAGGAATAGAGCGAAGTACATACTTCTGTCCTTCAAACTCAAGTGTGTGACCGGCATTCGGGCCGCCCTGAAAACGAGCAACCACATCGTACTTAGGTGTTAAAACGTCGACTACTTTTCCTTTACCTTCGTCGCCCCATTGTAATCCTAATAGAACATCTACTTTCATCTTTCTTTTTTATTGTTGTTATTGACTTTTTTCCGTTTGTTGGCTCTGTCGCACTTGCTGCATATCCCATATATATATAAGGAATAATGCGAAAGCTGGAAGCGGCTTAATTTCGTATTTTCAATGGCATGCTGCAATTCCTCATTCTGAAACTCAGTCACTTTACCGCATTGCGTACATATCTGGTGATGATGCGTTTCACGATTGTATGATTTTTCGTATTGGGAAGAAGTACCGAACTGATGCTTAATGACCAGCCGTGCATTGATAAGAAGAATAATGGTATTGTAAAGAGTAGCCCGACTCACCCGGAAATTCTCCTGATCCATCATTCGTGAATAAAGCATGTCGATATCGAAATGACCGTCGATAGAATAAATTGTATCGAGTATGGCGTAGCGTTCAGGAGTCTTACGATGCCCGTTCGCAGTGAGATATTCAGTGAATATCTGCCTTACTGTATCTTTCACGTTTTGAGTTTCCATCATCAGCCAAAATTAGCGCGAACAAAGTTAAGCCTTTTTTGCGGAACGCAAAAGGATTTTAATAAATTATCAATTTGCTCCTATGCCAATATACCAATTAAAAGTACACAGGCTTATTATTCCATCTCCGCCTTTACCATATTATAAAGCATTTGCTCTCCTTCCATATTGGAATCGGCCATTCCTTCTACCAACCGACATATCCGGAAAGCATTCTCTTCGTTGTGCTGCATATATTTACGAATCACCAGCAAAGCAGCATTGCGTACATGATAACTTTCGGAGTGAACGGCGCAAATAGCCTGGTCAAGCAACTCACCGGCAGCCCGTTCAGTCATATCTCCCTTTTTCATCAGAAGCCGGGCAGCAGTCAGGAACCCACAAGTCTGTATATATTCCCGTTCATCGGCTATCCAGTGGAAAGACTTGGCAGGGGCATACGGCAGATTCTGAAAAAGATTCATACACGTCAGTTCCGCAATCTCTATATTCCGGATATCCTCTACCCAAATATCGGCTATCTCAGGATAAAAAGTATCAATCGGCTGCAACAGTCCGGCCAATATTTTACATTCGCGGATATCCTCTTTCCACAAGGCCTGCGCCAAGTCGTGATTCTTCTCGTAATTCCCTGCGATCATTTTGATACGGGGCAGTTCGACACCAAAATTCAATTTGTATACCAACCCCTTTTCACGCATACTTTGGGACACAGCCCCGTTCATTGAGAGACGGAGCTGTGTCTTGATATCTTTTAGTTGTTCTTTAATATCCATTTCAGATTAGTTGTTTACCGAAGGCAACGGAGAGTTTTCGGTGCTGTAACGCAACATCTGTTCTGCATAACCTTCGTCGTATGATACGGTGACATCCGTAATGTTACCGTTTTCATCCGTCACCAGTTCATATTTAGGATTCACAAAACCTTTGTAAGGAGCCAGATTCAACTTCTTATAGCGTTCCAGTATCTCAGCATGCAGAGTCGGATCTACTTTCACCGCATAATTCTCTACCAATGAACGGGCACCTTCAAAATCACCGGTCGACTTGATACGTTGGATCTCAGCCAATAACTCACCGAAAAGTTCGCGTACCTTCGGATAATCGTTGATGACCACATACGTCTTTCCATCCTTCTTCACCAATTCCACGACTTTATCGGCAGCTCCTTTCTCATAGACCCAACGGGCTATTAACTGACGGTTACGCATGTGAGCTTCCTCCACATTGTTTCCCGGTTCGATACGTACCAACTGAGTCATCAGACCATTCATCAGATACGTGTAATATTGAGCTTTATAAGCTTCCGGAGAGGAAAGAAGTTTCAGTTCCACCAATTTCGAATCAGCCACATAGTACAATCCGAACAAGTCGGCACGGGCTTCCTCAATCGTAGAGCCGTAAGCCTTCAACGCATCAGGATCTACTCCCGGAAGCAACTTCCCGGAACCATGTCCCAGACACTCATGCAAATCCGTGTGAAGTTCGTCCGTCAGATCGGAATAAGCGTCGATCAACTGTCTTTCCGTATCGCTATAAACGAATTCCTCATTAAACCCGTTTCCATGAGCCGCCTTATTGTAAGCGTCCGTAATGTTACCGATAGTCACCGATTTAGAACCGTGATGCGCACGAATCCAGTTAGCATTCGGAAGATTGATACCGATAGCAGTTGACGGATAGAGATCACCGGCAAGGATAGCGGCGGTAATCACCTTAGCCGACACACCCTTCACTTCATCTTTCTTGAAAGACTTGTCCACCGGAGAATGATCCTCGAACCATTGAGCATTGCTGCTGATAATTTCCGTACGGCGAGTAGCTTCCAGGTCTCTGAAGTTGACCAAAGATTCCCAGCTCGCTTTCATGCCTAGCGGATCTCCATAACTTTCTGTAAATCCATTCACAAAATCAATTCGCGAGTCAAGGTCTTTCACCCAAAGAATAGCATATTCATCAAAATCTTTCAGGCTACCGGTCTCATAGAACTGAATCAGTTGGGCAATCACAGCTTTCTGTGCATCATTCTCAGCCACCGCTTCCGCTTTCTTCAGCCAATACACAATCTTCTCAATAGCCTGTGTATAAAGCCCGCCGACTTTCCATACTTTCTCCTGCAACTTTCCATTCTCTTTTACCAGACGGCTATTCAAGCCATAAGAAATGGGAGTCTCATCTTTCGGATCCTTCATCGCTCCGTAGAAAGCCTCCGCTTCCTGTTGCGTCACCCCATCGTAATAGTTACAAGCCGAAGTCAGCACAAGATCCTCACCATCCGCCTGATTCACCCGTTTCGGCATAATAGCCGGATCAAAGATCACGGGGAATAACTCATCACAAAGCTGTTCGGCAGTCTGCCCCTCTGCAAGCGGAAGCTGCTTGGCGTCGAGGGCAAGCACAGCTTGTTTCAAAAAGTCCTGTGAGAAATTCGGTACAAATTTCTCCGAGCCATAATGATGGTGAATACCATTGGAGAACCATACTCTTTTCAAGTAAATCTCCATGTTCTTAAAGTCAGAAGTTGCCTTATCCCCCTGATAATTCGTATATACCGCTTCGAGCATCCGACGGATTCTCAAATTATATTTTCCATTCTGGTCGAACAGAATATCCCTTCCTTCCAAAGCAGCCTGTGTCAGGTAATAAATCAGTTCTTTCTGTTTCAGCGTCAGTTCCTCGAATCCGGGAACCTTGTAACGCAAAATCTGTAAATCAGCAAATTGTTCCACTGTGTAATCAAATTTTTCTGCATCAGCAGTTGTTGTTTTACTTCCTCCGCACGATGTCAAAAGCGTGGCGGCAATAGTCATTGAAATAAGATGTTTCTTCATAATGCTAGTGTTGATCAATTAAAATGAGAAAAGGAATTATCTCCAAACATTTTCATTTAGAGGTAATTCCTTTTGGCTAATTCCGGAACACGCTATTACTTTTTGCTTTCCAAATGTTTCTTGCGGTATCCGTTAGGAGTCTCACCTATATTCTTGTAAAATGCGGCATAAAAAGATTGACGATTTGCGAAACCAACCATGGCACTAATTTCTTCCACATTCTTGTCGGCATAACGTTTGTCAGTCAATAAATGCAAAGCATCTTTCACTCTGTATTCATTCAACAAACAAGAATAATTCATACCGAAACGCGAGTTCACTACTGCAGAAAGGTAACGAGTATTCGTCTTCAATTCTTTCGCCAAGTCTTTTGCTGAATAATCAGGATCCTTGTACTTTTTCTGTACGACTATGATATTCAAGATCTTGTCATACAACTCATCTGCCAATTCCGGTCTGATTAACGACCTATATGCAGCCTTCTTTTCTTTCTTCTCCCTCAAATTGTAAGGGCGTTTTTTCGGAGTTTCTTCCGATGTTTTGTTCTCTAAATCACTCATTGAATTAACTGGTTAGGGTTTGTTCATTTGTTAGTAGGTTGCATACTTGCAACGTTACATGTTACAAATGTCTTACTTTTTTTTTAAACACACAATTATTTTGTGCGTTTTTTTCTGAATAAACAATCAAAAGCCTTGAAAAAGAGGGATTAAGCTCGAATAATAAGAAACTTTAACCTTTTTATATTTCATATCGGAAACAGAAATCACTCATTATCATAATTGACGAATAAAAACGTACCTTTGCAGCAAGTTTAAATTAACGTCCAATGAGAGATACTCTAAAAACATATTTCGGATACGACAGTTTCCGTCCGCTACAAGAAGAAATCATCCGGCATATTCTAGATAAACAGGATGCACTGGTTCTAATGCCCACAGGTGGAGGAAAATCCATCTGTTATCAATTGCCCGCTTTGCTCAGCGAAGGTACTGCTATCGTGGTTTCTCCGCTTATCTCACTCATGAAAGATCAGGTGGAAGCGTTACAGGCAAACGGCATTGCCGCCGGAGCTCTGAATAGCAGTAATGACGAAACGGAAAATGCCAATTTACGGCGTTCCTGCGTTGCGGGGAAGCTGAAACTGCTTTATATTTCTCCTGAAAAGTTGTTGGCGGAAAAAGACTACCTGCTACGGGATATGAACATTTCTCTATTTGCCATAGACGAAGCTCATTGTATCTCTCAATGGGGACACGATTTTCGTCCGGAGTATACACAGATGGGAGTCCTCCATCAACAATTCCCACAAGTGCCCATCATCGCTTTAACTGCCACTGCGGATAAAATCACCCGCGAAGATATCATCCGTCAGCTACATCTTATCCGACCTCGTACGTTTATTTCTTCTTTCGACCGCCCCAACATCAGCCTAACAGTCAAACGGGGATTTCAGGCGAAAGAAAAAAATAAAGCCATCATAGAATTCATCCAACGCCATGGAAAAGAAAGCGGAATTATCTACTGCATGAGCCGTAACAAGACAGAAACTGTAGCCCAAATGCTGCTAAAGCAAGGTATCCGTTGTGGGGTCTATCATGCCGGTTTATCCGCACAGCAACGTGACGAGACACAAAATGATTTCATCAACGACCGCATTCAGGTAGTGTGTGCCACCATCGCTTTCGGTATGGGAATCGACAAATCAAATGTACGCTGGGTGATTCACTATAATCTGCCCAAAAGTATAGAAAGCTTTTATCAGGAAATCGGACGTGCCGGACGGGATGGCCTGCCCAGCGATACTGTATTGTTTTATTCATTAGGCGACCTGATACTACTGACCAAATTTGCATCGGAAAGTAGCCAACAAAAGATCAATCTCGAGAAACTTCAACGAATGCAACAATATGCGGAAGCTGACATCTGCCGGAGACGCATCTTATTGAGCTATTTCGGAGAGACAGCCACAGAGGACTGCGGAAATTGTGATGTCTGCAAGAATCCCCCCCAGCGTTTTGATGGGACAGTCATTGTACAAAAAGCACTAAGCGCCATTGCACGTGCGGAACAACAGATCGGGACAGGGCTTCTGATCGACATTCTGCGGGGAAGCTATTCGGCAGAGGTGACAGCGAAAGGGTACCAAGAACTCAAGACATTCGGTGTCGGACGTGATATTCCCCCTCGCGATTGGCAAGATTACCTTCTCCAGATGTTGCAACTCGGCTATTTTGAAATAGCTTATAACGAGAACAACCATCTGAAAATCACGCCCAGCGGAAGTGACATTCTTTTTGGGAGAGCAAAAGCCACATTGGCAGTTATCCGTCACGAAGAGACCGCTACACGAAAAGGGAAAAAGAAGAAAGTAGTGGTAGCCAAAGAACTTCCTTTCGGCCTGGCAGGCGGCGAAAGCGAAGATTTATTCGAAGCACTGCGCGGATTAAGAAAACAATTAGCTGACCAGGAAGGTCTGCCCGCCTATATTGTATTGTCGGACAAAGTATTACATCTGCTCAGCATTTCACGACCTACCACCATTGAAGATTTCGGATCTATCAGCGGTATCGGAGAATATAAGAAGAAAAAGTATGGTAAAGATTTCGTCAACCTAATCCGGCAGTTCACCTGACATCCGACTCCAAATCCAGTAAAGCCTTTTTTGTCGGCAGCCTACCCGCATAACCGGTCAAAGCACAGTTACCGTCAATCACACGATGACAGGGAATAAGTATTGAAATGGTTATCTACATTGTTTCAACTGCTCGTGTAAATCGGCAGGAGGTACTCCCAGCGAAATGGCTTTCTCAAAGTCCGATTTTGCCAATGCCTTTTTTTTCTGTACCAGATAGATATTTCCACGCAACAAATAAGCATCAGCCGACGAGGTATCCAACCGGATCGCTTCCTCCAAATCAACCAGCGCCAAATCTTCATGTTTCATGTCACGCTCCACATCGGCACGGGCTATATACAGTGTCGCATCCTCAGGATATTCCACAATCATCTTATTCAGAATGGCAAGAGCTTCACGGAACTTTCCTTCTTTCTGTTCCAGCGTAGCCAATCCCAGCCGACCGCTATAACTCTGCGGGTCAAGTTCCAATAAACGATTATAATCAATACGGGCAGCCGGATAATCCCTGCGGAGTACATAAATATACGCACGCATCAATAAGGCTTCCTTATTTTGCTTATCCCCGTCAAGCACCTGGCAATAATCAGTATAAGCGCGATCTGTCTTTCCCATTTCCATATAGATGGCGGCACGGTCCAACAAAATAGGAACTGCCAATGGAGCAAAGTTCAAGGCAAAAGAATAAGATTCGAGTGCCTTATCAAACTCTCCCAAACGACGTTGTACCAATCCCAGATTGGAAAAAAGCAACGCATTCTTCGCATTTTTCGGTTCCAGTTTCAAAGCACGAAGCAAAAGTTCTTCCGCTTGTGGAAGACTGTCTTTTTCGATACAGTCAATAGCCCTTTCGGACAATTGCTGATAAGTTTGCGCATACAAGGCAACCGGGAAACAGAAAAATAAAGCAATAATCGTTCTTACCATGGTTCAGATCTTTTTAGTATTTATAAATCAAAATCAGTCCAACGGATATGCGTCAAATGCAAACAATTCCGTTGACAAATAACGCTCTCCCGTATCAGGTAACAACGCCACTATCTTTTTGTTTTTAAATTCCGGACGCTGTGCTAGTTGACGGGCTGCATACACAGCTGCTCCCGAAGAAATTCCGGTCAACAAGCCTTCCGTTGCCGATAGCTCACGTCCTGCACGAATCGCTTCATCATCAGGCACACCGATAACTTCGTCTATCATAGAAGCATCATAAAGTTTAGGAATAAAATTGGCTCCGATTCCCTGAATACGGTGTGGAGCCGCCTGTCCACCTTCCAATACAGGAGACGCAGCCGGTTCTACCGCTACGATATAAATATCGGGATTATGTTTCTTTAAAGCACGGGCTACACCGCAAACCGTTCCTCCGGTGCCGACTCCGGCAACAAAAACGTCTACTTCACCATCTGTATCCCGCCAGATTTCTTCTCCTGTCGTACGCTCATGCGCCGCCGCATTGGCTGGATTCTCAAATTGTTGCAGAATCACCGAACCGGGAATACTGTCTCGCAATTCCTCAGCCTTTGCAATGGAAGCCGCCATTCCGCCCAAGCCGTCTGTCAGAACGATTTCCGCACCGAGTGCTTTCAACAGGTTACGCCGTTCCAGACTCATCGTCTCAGGCATTGTCAATATCAGGTGATATCCTTTGATGGTAGCGACCATTGCCAGTCCGACACCTGTATTTCCGCTTGTCGGTTCGATTATCGTTGCGCCGGGCTTCAATACCCCACGTGCCTCCGCATCTTCAATCATCGAAAGAGCCACCCTGTCTTTCACACTTCCCGCCGGATTAAAGGCCTCCAGTTTGGCAATAATATTTTGTTCCAGACCATACTTACCACAATAACCGGAAAGCTCCATCAGAGGAGTATTCCCCACTAAATCTATTAGTTTCTTCGCAATCTTAGCCATTTCATTACTTAATTTTTGTCACACACACGACAAAGATATGGAAAAAAAGAGATGTTTTATATTACATCATGAGAAAGATAACGAAAAGTATACTAACTTTGTATCCGTTCAATTATTTTAAATTTACACATTATGAAAAAGAGAATTATCCAATTTCTCACGACATACTTTTTATTTGTCCTCTTGTTTGTTCTTCAAAAGCCGGTCTTCATGGTCTACTACCATGATTTATACGCCGATGTTTCTTTCGGTGATTATTTTAGTGTCATGTGGCACGGCTTACCTTTGGATTTATCACTCGCAGGTTACCTCACCGCCATTCCCGGCCTGATACTTATCGCTTCCGCCTGGACGGATTCGTCTATACTCCGCCGCATCCGGCAAGTCTATTTCGGATTGATAGCATTTGTCATGGCATGTATCTTTATTGTCGATCTCGGGCTATACGGTTTCTGGGGATTCCGTCTTGACGCCACCCCCATTTTCTATTTCTTCTCCTCACCCAAAGATGCTATCGCAAGCGTCAGTTTCTGGTTCGTTTTATTGGGAATATTAGCAATGTTGGTCTATGCGGCTGTTTTATATTCTATCTTTTATATCGTACTGATCCGTGAAAGAAAACCTTTAAAGATACCCTATCGCCGACAAAATGTTTCATTCGCGCTATTATTGCTCACCGCCGCACTTTTCATCCCCATTCGTGGCGGGTTCACCGTATCGACCATGAATCTGAGTAAAGTCTATTACAGCCAGGATCAGCGAATGAATCATGCCGCCATCAATCCGGTATTCAGTTTCATGTATTCTGCTACCCATCAGAATAATTTTGAGAAACAATATCGGTTCATGGACCCTCAAAAGGCCGACGAATTGTTTGCGGAAATGGTAGACAAACCTGCCGTAACTGCCGACAGTATTTCCCAATTATTAAATACACAACGCCCGAATATTATCTTTATTATTCTCGAAAGTTTCTCCACACACCTGATGGAAACTTTCGGCGGACATCCGAACGTAGCTGTCAATATGGATAAATTCGCCAAAGAAGGCATATTATTCAGCAATTTTTACGCTAGCAGCTTCCGTACCGATCGTGGGCTGGCTTCCATCATCAGTGGTTATCCCGGACAGCCAAGCACCAGCATTATGAAATATCCCGAAAAGACGGACAAACTTCCTTCTATTCCACGAAGTTTGAGAAATGCGGGATACAGTCTGGAATATTATTACGGAGGGGACGCCGACTTTACGAATATGCGTTCTTATCTGGTATCCTCCGGCATTGAGAGAATTGTATGCGATAAGGATTTTCCATTGTCCGAACGTACCGGAAAATGGGGAGCGCAGGACCATGTATTATTCCAACGTCTGATGAAAGACATCAAGGAGGAAAAACAGCAAGAACCTTTTCTTAAACTCGTGCAAACCTCAAGCAGTCATGAACCTTTTGAAGTTCCGTTCCACAGACTGGACGATAAAATACTCAATGCTTTTGCCTATGCGGACAGTTGCGTGGGAGATTTCGTAGAACAATATAAGGAGACGCAGCTTTGGAAAAACACCCTATTTGTACTTGTTCCCGATCATCAGGGAGCTTATCCGTATCCGATAGAGAATCCGTTGGACGGGCAGACCATCCCGTTAATCTTGCTTGGCGGAGCAATCAAAGAGCCTCGTGTAATAGATACGTATGCTTCACAAATTGACATTGCCGCCACCTTGCTCGCACAGCTGGGGCTGCCACACGATGACTTTACATTCAGCAAAAACATACTGAACCCGTCATCTCCGCATTTCGGATATTTTACCCGACCGAACTTCTTCGGCATGGTTACTCCCGAAAACCAGTTGGTATATAACCTGGATGCAAATACCGTACAACTTGACGAAGGTCCAGAGAAAGGTGCCAATCTGGAGAAGGGAAAAGCTTTCCTCCAAAAGCTCTACGATGACCTAGCCAAACGATAAAGCCGGAGAACAACTGAATAATCACAGTAAAAATATAAAAACAGAACCAGATGGTACATACTGACATCATCCAATATCTTTCGGAGATAGATACAAATGTTTTCCTATATTTCAATGGTATCCACTCTCCCTTTTGGGACTATTTCATGACTTCCTTTACAGGAAAAATAATTTGGGTACCGATGTACGCCACCATCCTATACATATTACTAAAGAACTTCCATTGGAAAGCCGCTCTGTGTTATGTAGCCGCTATTGCACTTATCATCACCTTCGCCGACCAGATGTGCAGCAGTATCATCCGTCCGGTCGTGGCACGCCTGCGCCCTTCCAATCCGGAAAGTCCCATTGTAGATATGGTATATATCGTCAACAATTATCGTGGCGGGAGCTACGGTTTCCCGTCGTGTCATGCAGCCAATTCATTCGGTCTTGCCATGTACGTGGTCTTCATGTTCCGCAAACGCTGGCTAAGCATTTTCATTATCGTATGGGCCCTCTTCAATTGTTACACACGCGTATATCTAGGGGTACATTATCCGGGTGATTTGCTTGTCGGAGGAATTATCGGCGGATTCGGCGGATGGCTGTTCGCTACCATTGCCCATAAAGCAACCATCTATCTGGAACCTTCTACCCGTATGAAGAGAAAAGAACTCAAACAATGGTCAGTCACTATTTATGTAGGATTACTGACCGTACTCGGAATCATTATCTATTCCACTATTAAAAGCTGGTAGAACACAACGACACTATTTCAAACTGGAAAGTAAAAGCCTGACACCGTTTCCGATGCCAGGCTTTTACTTTTCATCCGGATTCATCAAGCTTTCTTGATATAATCAACAATCCACTGTCCTACTTCTTTCGTTCCGTATTTAGCACCGTCAGCCACCTGAATTTCCGGTGTACGTACATTCTCATCCAAAGAAGCGTCTACTGCTTTACGAATCAGCGCACCCTCTTCTTTGCAATCGAAATACTCGAACAACATAGCTACGGAAAGAATTTGTGCCAACGGATTAGCAATATTCAATCCTTTAGCCTGCGGCCATGAACCGTGAATCGGTTCAAACACCGGAGTACTCTCGCCTGTGGAAGCAGAAGGAAGCAAGCCCATAGAACCACTGATTACAGAACCTTCGTCAGTCA
>USPQ01000045.1 GCA_900556625.1 uncultured Bacteroides sp.
TATTTGTTTTTGTTGATTCTCGTAAGCACGGAGTTGTTGTTCGCGACGTTCTTTGCGGAGAACGACAAACTCATCATACTTCACCTTATAGTCATAAATCTGCCCGCAAGTAATCTCAATCGTACGGGTAGTTACATTATTAAGAAAGGCACGGTCGTGACTGACCAGTACAACAGCATTGGCACGAGTCGCCAAAAAGTTCTCCAACCACTGAATACTTTCAATATCAAGATGATTGGTCGGCTCATCGAGCAGAAGTACGTCCGGACGGCGAAGCAGCAACTTCGCAAGTTCGATACGCATACGCCAACCACCGGAAAATTCCGAAGTAGGGCGTTCGAAGTCCTCACGGCTGAAGCCCAATCCTAGAAGCGTCCGTTCTATTTCCGCCTGATAGTTTGTACCGCCCATCATCAGGAAGCGATCATTCTCATGCGTAAAACGGTCTATTAACTGGTGATATTCTTCCGATTCATAGTCTGTCCGTTCTGCCAGTTCCCGGTTCATCCGTTCCAGTCTCGCCTGAAGTTCAAAAATATGTTCGAATGCCAGTTCCGCCTCTCCCATCACCGTCCGGTTATCGGCGAGAATCATCACCTGCGGCAAATATCCAATCGTGACATCTTTTGGAGTAGCCACTACTCCATGTGTCGGTGATTGCAAACCTGCCAATATTTTCAACATTGTTGATTTACCTGCACCATTCTTGCCGACCAGTGCAATACGGTCTTTTTTATTTATAACATAGCTGACGTCTTCAAAAAGCGGCGTCGCATTAAATTCTACTGATAATCCTTCTACTGAAATCACTTCTGTCTCTGATTTATACGATTTTGAACTGCAAAGATAATGAATATTTATTGGATACAGAGTAGTATGGCACGTTATGAAAAACAAAAAAAGCAGCCACTCATCAGAATGACTGCTTTCTATTTTAACCAATAGTACTTCTTTAGAACAACTTGGCAGGATATTCACCGGCATCAACCAATGCCTGAATCTTGTCTACTACACTTTGACGGTCTTCCGGATAAGTAACGCCGAACCATTTGCTGGCAGTATCCAGCACTTCAACAGTAGCCGTTCCGTCATTAATCAATTTATCTACCATCAATGGAATAAAGAATTCGCTCTTCAAGTTTTCCATGTTTTTCGGGTCGCTCAAGAAAGTCTTGAAGAATTCCTGACTGTAAGCGAAGTAATCAGGAGTGAAGCCCCAGAAGTTCATACTTACCGGAGTAGTATCGGGAGTTGCAGTCCATTCGCCGTTATCATCGATATATTTCACTTCACCATCCAGACGTTGGATCTTAGTACGTTCCACTACTGAAGTCAGCAGACCTTTATCATCTGTACTACAAATACCACGAGATACCGTACCGCTTTCACTCAGCGTATTTCCTACGCGGAAACCTACCATTGAATAAACATTTTTAGAATCCGCAGGAAGTGCAGAAAGGAATTTACCCATTACTTGGAAGGAATCACGACCATAAAAGTCGTCACAGTTAATTACAGCGAACGGTTCTTTAATCACATCAGCACCCATCATTACTGCATGGTTGGTACCCCAAGGTTTTGTACGGTCTGCCGGACAAGTGAAGCCTTCAGGAAGTGCATCCAAAGCTTGGAAAACCAGTTCACAAGGAATGTGACCTTCGTATTTAGAAATAATCTTATCACGGAAATCCTGTTCAAAGTCTTTGCGGATTACAAATACAAGTTTACCAAATCCGGCATTGATAGCATCATAGATAGAATAGTCCATGATCGTTTCACCATTAGGACCCAGTCCGTCCAATTGTTTCAAGCCTCCATAGCGGCTGCCCATACCGGCTGCCAATAAGAATAAAGTTGGTTTCATAAATTGTGTAATATTAAAAGGTTAGTGATGTCAACGGCATCTGATTTTGGTGCAAATGTACAAAAACTTTCTTTCTTTTGTCTTATGTGATGTCCTTTCTTTTGTCTTGAGACAAAGAAAGAACGTTAGAACGGATACCCGATAGCGAAATGTATTCCCAGATTTTTGAAGAAGGCACCGGTAACATTATAATATCCGCTTCGTTCCGTATCATAGGGCAGATGCAAAGGAATACCGAAGTCAAGACGGAACACAAGAATATCCATGTCGTAACGGACGCCTACGCCTGTCCCCAAGGCTATTTGTTTCGGGAAAGTTTTCAGACGAAGTTGCGAATCAGGACGTGCCTCGTCCTTGCGCAGCAGCCAGACGTTACCCGCATCCAGGAAAGTAGCTCCCCAAATGCTCTTGAAGATACGGAAACGATATTCTACGTTCGCTTCGAAACGGAACGTACCTGTCTGGTCGAGATAAGAATACTTGCTGTCTTTCGGGTGATAGCCACCGGGACCAATACTACGCACCGTAAAAGCACGGATACTGTTGGCACCACCAACGTAGAATTGTTCACTATATGGGGCAATCGTAGCATTACCGTATGCAAAAAGAGCGCCTAACGCTACACGGGAAGCTATTTTATTATTTTTGTCCATGTTCCACAAATGGCGGAACTCGGTATTAAATTTCATAAACTGCGAGAACGGAGCCCCCAAAAGTTTTTTCCCTTCCTCATTATAAGGTTTGCCGAAAGCACGATAAATAGTGGCAGTCACATTTCCGGCAGAAGTCACGGTAGATTGCCACCAGATAGGATTCTTCACTCTCCGCACAGAGGCATTATCATACGTATAAGTGTACTCCATAGCCGGGATGAACTGGTTGTCTAAGCTGACATATAGTGCCGGATTGTCGGCTGCAATCTCCATAAACTCTTTCGACTGGTGTTGCAAGACGTTGAATGTCAGTTTGAAAGGTGTGATACTATGACGACTGGTACGCGTCGGCTGGAAATCGTAGGTTGCGTTTCCGCCGAAAGATAACAGTTTATAATATCTTGCCCGGTTCAACTGATCGATATACAAACGGAAAGTAGTCGTAGCGGGAAAGTCAAATTCCCTTTTCCCCCAACGCGGGAAAACCACTCTAGGGAAAGTCAGAGAAGTAGATATTCCCATTTCCCAACTGTTCATCAACGAACTTTTCTCTCCGCCACCGGTCTGCCATTCATAAGAGCCTTTCAGTTTCACGTTCCAACTTTCTCCACCACCAAATACATTATTCCGTGTAACTCCGAACGAAGCACCCGGACCGGTCTGGTCGTTACTTTTAGTTACTACGTTCAATTCCAGTTCAGCGTCCAACGGTTTGGCAAAAGTAGCCTGCATCGTGATGTCCAACGTATCACAAACAGCTGTTGTATCTTTGGGGGCATATTGGATATCCATATAACTAAATATTCCCAACTGGCTGAGTTTCTCCTGTATCTGTTCCTGCCGATACTGGCTGTAAAGCCGGGTACGGTTGGAAGCACGCATCTGTGCGTTCCGTACAAACTGTTGATAATTCAGCCAACGATAAAGCATATTGGGACGAACCTGCAATTTATTGTAATAGTGGATATTCAAGTTCTTATACATCATACTGTCATTCGGCGCTTCTCCGTTCTTTCCGAACAGATAGACAGACGCATCACCCACGTAATAAGGACGCTGTGCCGCAGCCGGCAATCCCGGCACAGGAATCAGGCGAAGGCTGATATGCCCTCCGGGTACCAAAGTCGTATCCGCCTGGTAAGTCATATAGTCGGGACGGAAATAAAAATATCCGAGGTTACGCAACAATGTACTGATACGGGAGCGTTCTTCGTCCAAATCAACCACGTTGAACTGCTCACCCGGACTTATATAAGACATCCGGCGTCCGCGCTCCATAATCCGCAGAGTCTGGGGAGTGAACCGTTGATAGTAAACCGTATCAATGAAATAAGGGTTCTTCATATCCACCGTATAGATAATGCCCGCCTTCAGACTGTCTTTCTTATCAACAACCGTTTCATAAGCTACCTTCCCATTGAAATAGCCATAATCACGAAGCAAATTAGTAGTTACCTTCACACGTACCTCCGGGTTGACCGTAGAAATAAATACGGGAGGATTGGCCGCAAAACGGTTGAACATCCATTTACCGAATCCCTTCTTATATTTCACGAAGTCATTGTACATCCACATTTTAAAAGGGATAGGAAGGATACCGCCAAACATCTTTGTACTAGGTGTCTTATCGAGTGCAGCATCAATTTCCGTCAGCGCCGTCTCTCCTACCGGTGTTGTCGATTTATTCAATATGACAGTCTTGCTTCCGGTGTAAAGCACCTCCCCTTCGGGAAGATGTTTCGTCACCGAACAAGCCGACAGTAACACTACACTTATCAGACAAACAGCCAATATATTTATATGTATCTCTTTCATACTTACTTCTTTTTCTTAAAGATGAACAGTTCACTAAGTTTGTCTAGCTTCTTGCGAAGCACAATACCGACTCCGGTTTCCGTAATCTCACCTTCGAGCACACTCTCGTAGTTCTTGTCATAGAACAGGCGGATATACCGGGTTCCGGTTCTATCCAGACGATATTCCAGAGAAATATTGTCGATGAAGGATTCGGCGTCATTCGTCGCATTCTCACCTTGAGAAACCTTGCCACCGATTACAATCTGGAAACGATTGTTAAACAAGCGTTGTGAATAACGGAAACTGTAATCCGTACGTTTACTTCCCGTCTCTGAATCGTCGTGATCTTCGACACCGACAGAGAGACTCGCATTCTTCAAGTTACCCATCAAGGAGTTTATCTGACTACTCAATACAGAAGTCAGAGCAGATCCCATATTCAGCTTGCCGAGTCCGCCGCCACCCCCACCAATCGGTCCGGTGCCGAGATAAGTTTTCATCACCATGATATACAATGCCTGTTTACCTCGTTCTTCCGCCCCCATAGCGGTCAACTCGTTTTGTACGGTCGCATCTTCGGGAGCCGCAACATCGAATGCAAACGAAAGATTATCCAAGCGGTTCTTGACTACAACGGAAACATCGAAATTAACCATACGACTTCCACCATTCTCTCCTTCGGAAACTGACGCACGGATACGGTCAGTCGCCTTAAAGTTCAACATCGGGTCCATCGGATTTCCCGTCCATTCCACGTAACTACCGTTATCAATGGCAAATTCCTTTGCTGCAATCACCGGCAAAGCATATTTCATCAAGCCGCCACTCAACGTATAACGTCCGGTCAGAGTCAGGTCGCCTTGCGGAGTGTATTTCATGGAAAGGTCACCCCCGCCTTCCAGTTCGATACGGTTATCATTACTTGCATCCAGGTCAACTTTCACTCGGACGGACGGATCGATATGTACCATCATTACCATGTCCAATCCGCCTAAAGAGACAGTCGGCACTTCCTGCCGGACAACAGTTGTAGTATCGCTAAATGAAGTAAATGTTACCAAACTTCCCAAACGGTCCTGCACTGTCAATGGTGAATCGGTCAAGACATACGAAACATCGGTGTTCCCCAGCAGACTCACGTTCCCACGCATATTCAGCCCGTCCAAAGGCCCTTTCACCGTCGCCCGGAAATCAGCAAATACTTTGCCGTAAACCAGACTTTCACGGGTACGCTTAGCATCCAGTAACGTATAATTTTGTGCCAGCATATTCAGGTTCGCCATTGGACGGCTCATATCACGGAAATCAACATAGCCATCAATAGTAAACGGATTCTTCGATGTTGTGTAAATAGCAAATTTATCAAATTCCAACCGATTGTTCTTTATTTGCACAGGACGATTGTCAAACATGAAACGCGCACCATATTGACGGGAAAGGACAGCAACACTATCCAATACAAGTTCGCCGTTTATCAAAGGTTGTTCAGTACTGCCCGTTATATTCAGATTACCATCCATATCACCGGACAAAGTGACCATCTGGTCAGGAATAAACACATTCGCCACCCGCAGCGGAAAATGCTCCAATGTTGTATTCACTTCCAAACTATCTTTGCCTGTGCGGGTAGGAACCAGTTTCCCATCTGCCACCAGCACTTCTGCCTGTTCGTGATTCAGATAAGCATTCAGATATTGTTTTCCCTGTTCGCCCGGCAACCACGTAGCCCCTAATGCAACGTCACCGATACGCTGACGTTCATAAGTCAGTTCATCAACAGACGCCTCAGCCGAGAGTTGCAAATCCTTTTCTGTCTGTATGTAATGAGCTTCCAACGAGAACAATCCGGTTATTTCGGGGAAGTAAGGCAACACACTCGTTATCTCTTGCAGACGGATTCTACGTATTTCAACATCTATATTCTGCAGAGACACCGTATCGCCCGGTACGGAATGTACCCTGAATCCCATTCCTTCTTCATCCCACATATCTACGTTCGCGTATACACGCATATTTTTATGCAGGTAAATCCAGTTATGATTCTCGTTGAAATGAAATCTTTGGAAGGCAACAATCGGATTCTCCGGAATCAGTGTGAAAGCGATTCCGTTCCCCTTGCCATGTCCTTCGAACAGAGGGCGGGCATTTACCCCCAGCAATACGCCTGTTTCTCCTTTGCCGTTTTTGTAGTCTACCAGCAATTCCGCATCGCGGTCGCGAATCTCTCCGGTCAAAGTAGTAGCAAAAGAGAATTGCGGATTCTTCGGTCCGTTTATTACACCGGCACGTAGTTTCATTAAAGTAGTATCCTGTTTGACAGTAAAGAAGATTGTATCCAGTTGCAATGTGTCCATCTTCAATGCATGCACCGCAGCTTTTCCATTGATTCCCCAATCGGGAGCCGTACCGAACTTCATGGAAACATCATGGTAGGATATGTTTTTAGTAGCCAGAAAATAAGCTAACGGATTCTCTTTTCCTGCGGAGAAAGATAAAATAGCTGTCGGCAACGCTTCACGCAGTTCGGCATGGTTCAAGGCTTTTTCATCAATCTGCTTCATCAGGACATCCATGAAGTGTGTAGACTGACTTATCAAAGGATTAACACCGGAACGTGCACTCAAGTTGAGTTTCATATCACCGGATGTTAGATGTGTGAATACCCTGTTTTGACGAGCTTCGGCAGAAAGATTAAAGGCGAGCGGGCGCTTCATCGGTTGAGGCATCAACCCCAGTTCGTGTAAGTCGAGCTGAGTGACGTCAACCGTCACTTTTCCATCTGGATAACGATGTGCCAGATTGTATTCTGCATCTGTTGTCATCTTCAACAGCGCATTGTCACTTGTCAGATTAGCCGTCACCAATGCACCTTTCAAAGCTCCAGTCAAATGAACATTGGAAAGCTGGTAACGTGCATAATGTAGTTGATCTAATGAAAGATTCAGTTTGGCTAAAGCACGATAAGACATGACGTCCAGCCCACGGCCTTTGGCATCTGCCGAAAGAGAAAGTTCGTAGATAGAGTCTTTCGGAAGGAAATTATGGAGTTGTAGATTGTCAATCTTCAAGTCGGCTGCATAAGCCTCGGTTGAGGTATTAAGTTCTGCATTCACCCCCATAGAGCCTTGCCCCTGTTTCAAGTGAAGATTAGCCTTATATTCAGGTCCTTTCAGCTCGACACGGGCCTTCAGATTCATGCTATCTGGGATTACGATAGTACCGTTGGGGGCTTCTCCCGTTAAAGCAGTCAGGAAGTTTAGATTCTGAGTAATCATATCCAGACCGATAGTCCCCGAACGCGTCAGGCTGTCAGCCAAGTTTTCAAGAATACCGCCTCCTTTCATGGAAAAAGCTCCCGGGAGATCGACTGTGAAACGAGAAATCTGCATTTGTTTCAGATTTCCGTCCGTACCGGCACGAACCACAAGCGGACGGAAGGGATACGCCTCTTTGAAACTATCCGGCAAACCGCCGGCAAATAACATAACATCCTCTTTACCGATATAAGCATTGAGACCGGCGGACAAACGTCCTGTAGTGGGAATATTGACAAGTTCCCAATATGTCTGGGCGGATAAATCTATTTCGGAATGAGGGGTTTGCAGTTTTATGCCGGGAATACGAATAATCGAGTCGTTAGAAAATGCCCTACCCGTCAATGAAGTGATACTCAATCCGGAACGTTCATTCATCGAAAACTCACGGATTACAGCATTCATATCCCGACCTTTATATAATAAGGAATCCAAACCGATACGGATATCACGAACGGCAATATGAGACGCATCGAAACCTTCTCCGGGTTTGGCTGCTCCGGTATCATAATTGGCAGAGCTTCCGGATAACAGGAATTGTTTCAGTTCATAAAACTGATTCTTCAGATCAGCTTGTGCATCATTGATAAATGCTTCTCCGATATGAGCAGCCATTCGCATCGAGTCAGCAGGAAGTTGCATACTGAACGACACATTCTTCAACTTCAGTTTATGAAGATCCACTTTCCAGTTTACAGGAGCAGAAGCTGTTGTGTCTTTAGGCGTAGTCGTAGTATCGTTCATCAACATTTGTACGTGAGTGTCCGATAATTCCGTCTGGTTGATAACGGCCAGCTCATTAGAAAGATCAACTCCATGACTTTGTAAAAAGAAACGTCCCAGTACCCCCTTTATCTTCATGCCTTCTATTAGATTAGCCGAATTGAACGCTACCTGACTTAATGTTACTTCATCTACCTCTACCTTTCCCTTGACGAGCGGCCATGCCTGTACACGCACGTTCAGACTTTCCAAAGACAACAGCGTATCCGGTTGCTGGATCACTTCCACGCCACGAACCAACAGATTGAGCGGAAAACGAAGGTCGATTCGTTCCACCTGAATCTGCATACCAGTTGCTTTGGAAGCGTATGCTGTCACCTCCCGACGCAAAAGATTCTGAACGGGAGGTATATAAAGTAATATCATTAGTATTACAAAAAGCAATACAGGAGTGAGCAATATCCAACTCACCCTTCTTATCCATTTTCGTTTCATGTAAAATGTGCCAGTGTATTAAAAGGTGACACAAAGTAAACAATTAATTCTGAAAAAAGGTTGACGTTAGGAGCAAAATGTTCAATCACAAAAGAAATACAAGCATTATGGTTTTCTTTCTTCACCTTCTTTACCGGAGCTCTTGTCACTACTTCAAGCTACTTATACCTTACGAGCTTCTTCCAGAACCTTCTGAATCTCCAGAAGTACACAAGCCGTTTTTTCACCTATCTCCTCTGAAAAACATTGCCCACGTTGTGTTTCCAGCCAGTTCAATAAAGGCACAGCTTCCATTGCCCCGATTAAAGTGAAAAGCGGAAGTAGTTTGTGAGCCATAGCCGCTATTCCGTCCACCTCCTTGCCTGCCAATGCTTGTTGCATCCGATCGGTATTCTTTCCGGTTTCTTCGATAAAGGTCTGAATAATGGAATGTGCGGCATCAGCATCGTCTTCAGAAAAGGCTGTTAATGCAGAAAAGTTCAAGGAACTTACAGTCTGCATATCCTCAGTAATGTGTGCTTCGTCAGCGGCAAGCTGTCCTTCGTTGACTGTGAGCAATAGTTCTTTCACCGTAAAAGGTTTGTGCAGGCAACCGGCAAAACCGTGTTCTTGTAAAGCATCTATGTCCATTTCACTGCGGGCAGTTACGGCAATCACAGGAATTGTCTTTGCCTGCGGAATATTGGAAGCGCGCAAGAGTTTTACCAAATCAAAGCCATTAATAGCAGGCATTTGTATATCAGTCAGCAATACATCGAAAACAGAGGTACGGAGCTGTTCTATCAACTCCTCCAGTTGCTCACAACAAACGGCGTCAATTCCATGTTGCTTTAACATGGCTGCCGTCAAGCTTAATTGAATTTTATCATCATCAATCAACAGTACACGTATCACTTTCATCGGGGGAAGCGTGACAGGGTCTTCTGCCGAAATTGTTTTTTCTTCCAATGCCCTTTCGGACACAGATTTTCCCACCGGATAAAGAGGGAGAATGACTGTGAAGCAACTTCCCTCCCCCAGCTTACTCTGCACATCAATCGTACCTTCAAGCAAAACAACCAACTTCTTCACAATAGACAATCCCAAGCCGAAGCCTTCTTCTCCTTGTGCACCGGATAAACGGGTAAATTCCTGAAAAATCCGTTCGCGGTCTTCCGTAGCCATACCTTTTCCGGTATCCGAAATCGCTATCGTCAGCTTGGAAGAATCATATTTAGCCGTTAATGCAATCTCGCCTTTCGGAGTAAACTTCACTGCGTTGGACAAAAGATTATTCACTATCTGCCGGAGTCGTAAAGGGTCGCTGATGTATCTTCCATTTAATTCCTGAGCGACATGGCATTGCAAGGTTAATCCTTTGGCGGCTGTCAATGGTTCGAAGCTAACATGGATTTCTTCGAATAACTGCGAAGGATTGAAGGTGACGCGGTTCACTTCCGCTTTATTAAGGTCGAGCCGATGAAAGTCGAGCAAGTCGCTGACCAATTTCAAAAGATGTTCCGAAGAACTTTTCATATTGTCAAGATAGAAGCGCTGCCGTTCGTCCTCCGTCAGTCGGGAAAGTAATTCGGTATATCCCATAATAGAGCCTAACGGTGCTTTAAAGTCGTGAGTAATGGCGAGCATCAGCTTTTCACGGGCAATAAGCAGGTCTTCCGCCCGTTTATTAGCTTCTTCCAATTGCCGGCGGTAACGATTGCTGCGGGATATGTCACGCACTATCAAAATCAGGAAAAAGACAGAGAGCAGCACTGCTCCGATAGCTATTCCACCAATGGTGCGTGCTGAACGCATTCTTACCTCCTGTTGCATTTCTGCATCCTGGCGGGCACGCAAGGTCATTTCCTCCTCGTATTGTTTTATCAGGCTATCCATTCTTGCTGTCAACTGCGAATTCATACGCTGATATTTTGTACTAGTCCGCCGGATTGTTTTTCGCCGCTGCAACCGTTTTTCCTCTGTAGCCATACGAATCTTTTGCTGAAGGGAATCTTTAGAAGTGGTCGGTTCCAGAATAGTATCCGTAGCAACCTCCATGGAGGTATTAACAAGCACGGCACTGTCTTGTTTAGTTGGGACAAACACTTCTGCCAATCTCTTAAAGAAACCTTTCTTCTTAGGCGTAGTCAGTAAAGAATCCCGTTTAGTGATAACTCGGTGTTGTACCCGTTGCTGAGTAATGACAGAATCTTGTTCGGAAATTATTTCTTCAATCTCCGAAGCGGAAAGTAAGCTGTCATTCGCTTCGCTCAATACCCGGAGCATCTGTATCGTATTCCGGTCTTTCTCGTGCAGCAGGGTCAACAGGCTGTCTGTCCGCAGATTCTCCTGGTCATCGGCAGCCGACAATGTCTCCATTTCGCGATGTACAAATACCAGAGAAAAAAGAAGAATTGCAAGTAATAACGTATAACCGATTGTTACTTTCAACTTTGTGGAACGATAGGAAGCCATACGGTAAAGTTTTAAGTATCAAGTATTCACTTGGGGAGTGGGGAGTTTCGTCATGTAATGAAAACGCCACCAAAGCATTAATCCTGCACTTGTCAGACCGAAAGGGAACGCCATCCAGACACCTACCACCCCCCAGCCCATTACGAAGCCGCAGAAATAACCTACGGGAAGTGAGATGATAAAGTAAGCGATAAAGGCGATGAGCATCATCAGTTTTACATCCGAAATGCCACGCAAGGCATTAGCAAAAGTAATCTGTAACCCGTCCCCGAACTGATAAACGAGGAAAGGAAAAATGAGAGAAGTTACCATAGCCGCCACCTCAGGACTGTCGGTAAACCAACCTCCTAAATAGTTACGGCAAAGAAAGACAATAAAAGAAAGCACTACGCCCAATGTCATCATCAGATGAAAACCGGCATAGGCCGAACGACGAACGTTCAAAATATCGTTCTGACCTTTGAAGTTGCTGACACGAACAGCTACGGCAGCTCCCATGCCATAATACATCATAAACGTAAACTGTGAAATAGCCAACATAACCTGATGCGAAGCCAGTGCAATGGTCCCCAACCAACCTATCATTATGGCACTCAGACTAAAAGAAGCTGTTTCCATTCCCATTTGAAAAGCAACCGGCCAACCAAGTCCGTTCAACCGACCGAATATAGCCCGTGACCACCCCAAACGGAAGAAGCCGACTTTGTAACGGATAAAACGAGAACTACGCAAGAAGATAATGATAAACACGAGCACCATCATAATACGTGAAAACAATGTGCTGATACCGGCTCCCAACAATCCCAACTCGGGCAAACCTAACTTTCCGTAAATCAAAAGATAATTTCCTATGATATTCAATACATTTCCTCCCAAGAGTATCCACATGGCCGTCTTGGTATCCGTGATTCCATCCGTAAACTGCTTGAATCCATTGAAAAGCATAACAAACACCAATGAAGCCAGCAGCACCAAATAATAAGGCTTAATCAAAGGAATCAGTTCTTCCGGCTGGCCGAGATTCTCTATATTCAGATAAAGGACAGTCATACAAAGCGTCAATAATAACGCGACCATCAGATTCGCTAACAAACTATTACGCAATGCCTGTCCGGCAGGTGCAAACTGATGTGTTCCATATAGACCTCCCACAACAGGAGTTAGCCCGTATGAAAAACCGGTACTGAAAATGATAGCCAAATTGAACACGTTATTTACAAAAGAAGCTGCTCCCAATTCTACCGTACTATGATGTCCAATCATCAGGGTATCGGCAAACCCGAGCACGATCACTCCTATTTGTCCGATAACGATAGGTAAACCAAGAAAAAATAATGCTTTATAATGCTCTCTGTATGTTCTATATATATTTCTCATTTACTTTTATAATAGAGTACAACTCCGTTCTCTTTCCGAAAAGCCGATTGAGCGACTTCCCGCAACTGCATAGCAGTGACAGAGCGATAACGTTCTACTTCTTTCTCCAAATCTTCCGCTTTACCGAGCAATTCGAACCAGGCAAGATTGGTAGCCACATTCAAATAATTTATATTACCGAATATCTGGGTAGACTCAAACTTATTTTTCACCTTCTCCAATTCCTGTCCGTCAACCAATTCTTGTTGCAGGCGATCGAGTTCGTCGCGCACTGCCGCTTCCGCCAGTTCGAGGCTAACTCCCGCCGAAGGTTTTCCGGCAATGTGAAACAAGCCTGCATCCACACTACCTGAGATGTAAGCATCAATGCTCGAGAATAGCTGTTTTTCCTGTACCAGATGTTGGTTCAATCGACTGGAACGCCCGTTACTCAATACATCCGACAGTATATCGAACACATAATAATCCGGGTGACGATGATCGCACATGTGATAAGCCATGAACAGAGAATCAAGAGGTACATTTCTCTCTACCGTCAGCCTGCGTTCTTCCGTCTGTTCCGGCTCCTGTGGCAGATTCCGTACAGGAACTTCCCGACGGGGAACAGTTCCGAACCATTTCTCCGTCAATTCCACTGCTTCCTCAAAAGAGATATTCCCGGTCACTGCCAGTATCGCATTGTTAGGAGCATAAAAACGGAAAAAGAATGCTTTCACCTCTTCTAATGTTGCATTAGCGACATGCGACAGGTCTTTTCCGATAGTCGGCCATTGATAAGGATGTTTCTGATAAGCCAACGGGCGCAAAAGATGCCCCACATCTCCATAAGGCTGGTTCAGACAGCGTTGCTTGAATTCTTCCATTACTACCCCTCGCTGTACTTCCAGACTCCGTTCGCTGAAATCAAGGCTCAACATACGGTCGGACTCCAACCAGAAGCCGGTTTCCACATTCTGCCGGGGCACAGTGAGGTAGTAATTGGTGATATCATTGTTCGTCCAGGCATTATTCTCTCCACCCGCTAGCTGAAGCAGCATATCATAATCGGGGATATTTACCGATCCACCGAACATCAAGTGTTCAAACAGATGTGCGAAGCCGGTATGTTCAGGATGTTCGTCACGAGCTCCCACATTATATAATATATTTAGAGCCACCATCTGTGTACTTTCGTCCCGCGAATGTACCAGCCGCAACCCGTTGTCAAGAATGTGCCTATTGATTTTCATATCATTTAGTCAAGTATAGTCGCTTTTATTATCTTCACATCTTCTTCGGGACGGTCGCTACGGTCCGTCTTCACCTTCTGGATTTTATCTACGACGTCCATACCCTCCACTACTTCGCCGAATACTGTATATTCGCCATCCAGATGTGGAGTACCACCCACAGTAGTATATGCTTCTATCTGCTCCGGCGTAAAATGGAATTCCGGTTCTTTTGCCGACAATTCCTGTGCTTCCGCAAACAATTTCTCCTGCAAGTCATAAAGCCCGTTTTCGTCATTCGCCTTACGCATCTTATAGATTTCTTTCATGTGTTTCTGCGCCAAGTTATTGAAAATGACATTGATCTTATTTTCATTCATCTGGCTTTCCATACCCAACAGTGTAGAATCATTGTAAACCTTACCCGTTACGATATAGAACTGACAACCGGAAGATTCTTTTTTCGGATTCACATTGTCTCCCTGACGGGCTGCAGACAACGCTCCTTTCTTATGGAAATACTTCGGATATACAAATTCTGCCGGTACGGTGTAGCCGACATCACCGGCACCCAACATCTTCCCTTTCGGCGCATTCTTTGAATCCGGGTCACCAGCTTGAATCATAAAATCTTTGATGACACGATGAAATAATGTTCCTTCATATACTCCGTCTTTCACCAGTTTGATAAAATTATCACGATGCTTGGGTGTCTCATTATACAACTTCACTTTGATATCTCCGGCTGTTGTTTCAATCTTTACCAATGTCTCTTTATCCATGTCTCCTCCTTTTTTTGTTCCGGTTTTGCAGGCAGTAAGTCCGCAAAACGATATAGTTAATAATATCAATGTAATCTTTTTCATAACGCTTTTATTTAATTTAAGTTTGCAAATATACCACTTTCGCCTAAATCATCTTACCTTTGTGACTTAAAAGAATCAAAACCTGACACAATGAAAGCCATATTAATAGTCGAAGATGATATAACTTTTGGAATGATGCTCAAAACCTGGTTAGGCAAAAAAGGATTTGAAGTATCATCAGTGAGTAATATAGCACGTGCCCGAAAGCATATCGAAAGCCAGACTGTTGACTTGGTATTATCCGATTTACGATTACCCGATTACGAAGGCATTGATTTGCTGAAATGGATGAATGACCGGGGACTGGATATTCCCCTGATTATCATGACCGGTTATGCGGATATTCAATCAGCGGTACTGGCCATGAAACTTGGTGCACGGGATTATATCGCAAAACCTGTCAACCCGGAAGAATTATTAAAGAAAATATCAGAAGCTCTACAAACAGAGAGAACGCCAACAGCTCATTCCGCAGCCAAGATGTCTTCGAAAAAAGTCTCTCCCGCCTCATCCAAAGAGACAACAGAAACTCGTCGTGCCTATCTGGAAGGAGAAAGTGATGCTGCCAAGCAACTCTACAATTATGTAGGCCTGGTAGCTCCTACTAATATGTCCGTACTCATCAACGGTTCTAGCGGAACAGGTAAAGAATATGTGGCACACCGTATTCATCAACTTAGCAAGCGTAGCGACAAACCGTTCATTGCCGTAGACTGCGGTTCGATACCTAAGGAATTGGCAGCCTCCGAATTCTTTGGTCATGTAAAAGGCTCATTTACGGGAGCATTGACGGATAAAACGGGAGCTTTCGTTGCAGCCAACGGTGGCACTATCTTTCTGGATGAAATCGGAAATCTCAGCTACGAGGTGCAGATACAACTACTCCGCGCCCTGCAAGAGAGAAAAATACGTCCGGTCGGTTCTACACAAGAAATATCCGTGGATATCCGCCTGGTATCGGCCACCAACGAAAATCTGGAACAAGGAATCGAAAAGGGAACATTTCGCGAAGACCTTTATCATCGCATCAATGAATTTACCCTGCGAATGCCTGACTTGAAAGAACGGAAAGAAGATATCCTGCTATTCGCCAACTTCTTCCTTGATCAGGCAAACAAGGAATTGGACAAGCATCTGATTGGTTTCGACGCAAAAGCGTCACAAGCTTTATTGAGTTATCATTGGCCGGGAAACCTGCGTCAAATGAAGAATATCGTGAAAAGGGCAACCTTACTGGCGCAAGGCAGTTTTATTACATTGCTCGAATTAGGTACTGACTTACTGGATACTACTACAACTTGTACCACAAGCATGTCATTACGCAATGAGGAGACGGAAAAAGAACATATATTGGAAGCATTACGCCAAACCGGGAATAATAAAAGTAAGGCAGCACAACTGTTGAATATTGACCGGAAGACGTTATATAATAAACTGAAGCTATACAACATTGATTTATAGCATTCAAGTCAGCCTCAGACAACACACAAAACAACGATTGAATGAAACACATACGTAAATTGAAAGAAATGACATATTGCAAAAGCACACATTTGTGTACTTTTGCAATATAAAAGCCTTACGAATATTATCGCGCCATTGCATAAACATTAACACCATACAAATCAATATTATGAAGAAGTTTAATTTTATATGCCTTTCTATCCTCTATTCAATTTGTAGTTTTGCGCAACAGCAGAGTATTCCTGTCCCCAAGCCTCATCAACTGAAATGGCATGAAGCCGAAATGGGAGCAGTCTTTCATTACGACTTGCATGTATTCGATGGTATCCGCTACGGACAAGGCAATAACCGCATCACCCCCATTGAAGATTATAACATTTTTAATCCAACCGAACTCAATACTGATCAATGGGTACAAGCAGCCAAAGCTGCCGGATGCAAATTTGCCGTACTCACAGCCACCCACGAAACCGGATTCGGACTTTGGCAAAGTGATGTCAATCCGTATTGCCTGAAAGCTGTCAAGTGGAAAGACGGCAAAGGAGATATAGTCCGCGATTTTGTAAATTCCTGCCATAAATACGGCCTTCAACCGGGCATTTATATAGGTATCCGTTGGAATTCTCTGTTGGGTATCCATAACTTCAAAGCTGAAGGCGAAGGAGAATTTGCCCGTAACCGCCAGGCGTGGTATAAACGCTTGTGCGAGAACATGGTAACAGAGCTATGTACACGTTATGGTGATCTCTATATGATATGGTTTGACGGCGGAGCTGATAATCCACGCGGTGACGGTCCTAACGTAGAACCTATTGTGAATAAATATCAGCCCGACTGTCTTTTTTATCACAACGTTGACCGCGCAGACTTTCGTTGGGGTGGTTCGGAAACAGGTACAGTAGAGTACCCTTGTTGGTCTACCTTCCCCTACCCATACAGCCACAGTAATGCTACCGAACCCGCACGTAACCACAACATACTATTAAAACACGGCGATAAAGACGGCAAATATTGGGTACCGGCTATGGCAGATACTCCATTACGTGGAGCAAACGGGCGTCACGAATGGTTTTGGGAACCGGATGATGAAAATAACATCTACCCATTGGATGCACTAATGGACAAATACGAGAAATCAGTAGGAAGAAATGCAACTCTCATCCTCGGATTAACGCCTGATCCGACCGGATTGATTCCCATAGGAGATACGCAACGACTGAAAGAAATGGGAGATGAAATAAACCGTCGTTTTTCTTCCCCCATAGCGAAAACTTTAGGGCAAAAAAAGAGCCTGACTTTGAATCTCGGGAAGAAGCAAACTGTAAATTACTGCATTATTCAGGAAAATATAAAAAACGGAGAACGTATCCGTCAATATAAGATAGAAGCAAAAGTTAATGGGAAATGGCAGCCTGTCTGTTCCGGAGAATCCGTAGGGCATAAACGTATTGAGAAGTTTGATCCGATAGAAGCAAGCGCATTAAGACTAACCATTCCCGAGTCTGTTGCATTGCCTGACATTATCAATTTTAGCACATACTATATCAAATAAAAAGTACAAGAAGAAATCTGCAAATAACACCTAATAACTACCCCATGAATAAAAAGAAACTATTCCCACTCGCACTTGTACCACTCGCAGCCACCAGCCTGCAAGCACAAAGCAACATTCAGACAGGGCGTACAGACAAACGCCCGAATATCATCCTCTTTATGGTAGATGATATGGGTTGGCAGGATACTTCCCTTCCTTTCTGGACACAAAAAACGCATTACAACGAACTATACGAAACGCCGAACATGGAACGACTGGCCCGTCAGGGAATGATGTTCACTCAAGCGTATGCCAGTAGCATCAGTTCTCCCACCCGATGCAGCCTCATCACCGGAACGAATGCGGCACGCCACAGGGTAACCAACTGGACGCTACAAAAAAACACCATGACAGACCGTAAAAACAAACAGCTTGCCGTCCCTGATTGGAATTATAACGGAGTAAGTCAGGTACCCGGTACTAACAACACCTTTGTAGGAACTTCTTTTGTACAAATCCTAAAAGACAACGGCTATCATACTATCCATTGCGGAAAAGCCCATTTCGGTTCCATCGACACTCCGGGAGAAGACCCGCACCATTGGGGATTTGAGGTAAACATCGCCGGACACGCTGCCGGAGGACTTGCCAGTTACCTCGGGGAAGAGAATTACGGACATACCAAAGACGGAAAACCAGTTTCACTAATGGCTGTCCCCGGACTTGAAAAATACTGGGGTACGGAAACATTTGTTACCGAAGCATTAACGCAGGAAGCTATCAAGGCACTAAACAAAGCCAAAAAATACAATCAGCCTTTTTATCTGTATATGGCTCAATATGCTATCCATGTTCCTCTGAATAAAGATATGCGCTTCTACGATAAATACAAGAAGAAAGGTATGACCGACCATGAAGCTGCTTATGCTACCCTTATCGAAGGAATGGATAAAAGCCTCGGCGACCTCATGAACTGGCTGGAGAAAAATGATGAAGCAGACAATACAATTATTATTTTTATGAGTGATAACGGAGGACTTGCAGCCGAATCCTACTGGCGTGACGGAAAGTTACATACACAGAATCATCCTTTGAATAGCGGCAAAGGTTCTACCTACGAAGGAGGTATTCGTGAACCGATGATTGTCAGTTGGCCGGGAGTGGTGAAGCCGGGTAGCAAATGTGACAATTACTT
Source organism: uncultured Bacteroides sp. (assembly GCA_900556625.1). GTDB lineage: Bacteria > Bacteroidota > Bacteroidia > Bacteroidales > Bacteroidaceae > Bacteroides. The sequence continues at coordinate 18,945 of USPQ01000045.1, forward strand.
ATTGATAGAAGACTTCTACCCTAGCATTCTCGAAATGGCAGGAATCAAGAAGTATAAAACAGTCCAGCCGATAGACGGGATCAGTTTTATTCCCCTATTGAAGCAAACGGGAAATCCTTCTAAAGGACGCAGTCTTTTCTGGAATATGCCCAATAACTGGGGGAATGACGGTCCCGGAATCAATTTTAACTGTGCAGTTCGCAATGGCGACTGGAAGTTGATTTATTATTACGGAACCGGTAAGAAAGAGTTATTCAATATCCCTAATGATATAGGTGAAAGCAACGACTTAAGTGCACAGCATCCTGACATCGTGAAAAGGCTTTCTAAAGAATTGGGAAACTATCTGCGAAAAGTAGATGCACAGCGACCAACTTTCAAGGCTACCGGACAACCTTGTCCCTGGCCGGATGAAAAGAAATAGTCGTTGAAAAGAAAAAGAACTGTGGCGGGGAGTGTGGAATAATTCCACACTCCCCGCCACAGTTTCCACACACCCCACACACAATTCCCCACTAGTTCAGCTTGTCTTATTATTCGCAACCATTTATTTTTCAACCACTTATCACATCCTTTGCATTTCTGGCACACGCTTTGAACTTTAATTAGACGTTAATACAAAAGCAACAACCGATTCCTTAACACAAAAGAGAATTGAAAACATATGTCTAATAATCATTAAAGCAAACGATTATGAAAAAATTAGTATTAGTAGTAGCAATGTTTATGTTTGTTTGTGGTGGTTCATTCCTTGTAAAGGCTCAGAACTCTGAAAAAGCTGCGACAGCCCAGTCAGAAGTTAATGCCGCACTTATCGTTAATGATACAGTAGTCAAAGACACTGTAACTAAAAAAGACGAACCTGTGAAAACAGAACTGAGTGCACCAACCGCTTTTGTCAATGATACAGTAGTCAAAGACACTGCATCCAAAGACAAACCGGCTGAGCCTGTCAAGGAATAACCTTACCAAAAACTCTCAGAACAAAGTCTGCTGAATAATAGTAAGCACACTACAAAAAAGTCACCCCTACTTCGTCTATTCCGGGGGTGACTTTTTTTTGTACCTACATACTTACTTGTTTGGATAAAATATTGTACTTTTGGAAGTCAATAAATTATCCACCCAAACTAACTGAATAAACATGAAGCTAAGAAGCCTTTTACTCATTGCCCTCGTTGCGGTCGTATTTTGTGGTTGCCACAGTTATCAACCGACCTCTATCACCGTTGCCTCCTATAACCTCAGAAACGCCAACGGCTCCGATTCTGCCAAAGGAAACGGTTGGGGACAACGTTATCCGGTCATTGCCAAAATGGTGCAATACCACGATTTCGATATTTTCGGAACACAGGAGTGTTTCATTCACCAGCTGAAGGACATGAAAGAAGCATTACCCGGTTATGACTATATAGGTGTAGGCCGCGATGATGGCAAAGAGAAGGGGGAACACTCCGCTATCTTCTACCGCACCGACAAATTTGATGTGATAGAGAAAGGCGATTTCTGGTTGTCGGAGACTCCGGACGTGCCGAGTAAAGGCTGGGATGCAGTCCTGCCCCGCATTTGCAGTTGGGGACACTTCAAATGCAAAGATACGGGCTTTGAATTTCTATTCTTCAACCTGCACATGGACCATATCGGCAAGAAGGCCCGCGTGGAAAGTGCTTATCTCGTGCAAGACAAGATGAAGGAACTCGGTAAGGGTAAAGAGCTTCCGGCTATCCTGACCGGCGACTTCAACGTTGACCAGACTCATCAGTCTTATGACGCTTTTGTCAGCAAAGGTGTGCTTTGCGACTCTTATGAAAAGTGTGACTTCCGCTATGCAACCAACGGAACATTCAATGATTTCGATCCGGACAGTTTCACGGAAAGCCGCATCGACCATGTATTCGTCTCTCCTGTTTTCAAAGTAAAAAGATATGGTGTGCTGACAGACACGTATCGCAGTATCAGAGGAAACGGAGGCAAGAAGGACGCAACGGACTGTCCGGAAGAAATCGACATCAAAGCTTATCAAGCCCGCACGCCCTCGGACCATTTCCCTGTAAAAGTAGAACTGGTGTTCGAGGGAGAAGAACAAAAATAACTCGAAAAGCTTTACCTGTACTAGGTCTACCCGACAAAACACACTGTTGGGAGAGTTAATTCTGAGACTTATCAATGAAGGAAAGGTTGACTTATTGAACAGCATCCAATCGTTTCCACTCCCGCTCTTACCCATGAAATAACTGTTTCATACGGCAAAACCAATAGTTTCATGCATTGGAACCTTTGGTTTCGCCGTACAGAAACCATAGTTTCACCGGTGGGAAACTTTAGTTTCA
>USPQ01000046.1 GCA_900556625.1 uncultured Bacteroides sp.
TTCATGCGCAGGTCCCCAACAACGAGTAGGAAAATTTTCTGGTTTACAGAACGGTTCCGCATAGTAATCACTAGCATTATAAACTGTACGATAATCTGATGCGTTCGGACTCTTTGCCTTGTAGTCAATAGAAAAATGCATCCGGTTATTGAACATCTTATCATATTTAACAAGTCCCATAAACTCTTCCTCCAAATATACTAGACGATCCAAATTTTCAATAGTCTTCGTTATCTCTGTATTGTACTTTTTGAAGTCAGATATTCTCCACGTCAAATGTGAGTATTCTCCCAGGACATCTATCTCCTGATACTTTGCATTGTCGCGAATCTGAGCCCAATCACTTTCCTTGTTTTTCTGAATATCAAAATAACCGTTTACTTTTCCATTCGCAAAATGTACTTTTACCGTCTTTGCCTCAATATTCCTTTTCTGGTCATTATCAGCATCTTCAAGCCGGAGAGGAATGTCATCATTTACATGATTCAAAATATAAATCAAACCGCCTACCTCTACTGTTATCTCATTATATCCTTCTGATAACTCATAGGTTTTCGAATTGTTGTAACCGCCGTTCAGATCTTGAATAAGCATTGAAACTTTACCACCTTCATAAATGTCACCGACAAATACAGCCAAAGTTTCATCAGCTTTTGCATAAATTCCAGTCGGATTATCTCTCAAGCTATATTTGGATGTCTTATTCCTTGTAGCCATTACTGCAGGATTCTGATAAGGACGATAATCCGCCAGTCGATAAGCAGACTCATAGTTTCCACTCAGCAAAGCAAGTCCCAATTCTTTCAAATATTCATTAGGGATTTGCTTAATCTGCTTTTCTGTCACGCCAGCTTTAAGCTGTAAACCCATATTATCAGCAAAAATTGCAGCTGGATCAAATTTATTACTACTAGCTTCATAAAATTCCATCTCAGCACAACTTACTCTATCCTCATAGGCTTTAGTTATGATAAAACGAACAAATTTAGCATCTTCCACAGGTGATGACAACTTTATGGTAAATGGCGTATGCACCCCATTACCTCTTGCATAATCACCTATTTTCACAAAATCATCCGGCTTGTCGGCTGTCGAAACTTCCACTGTAAATTGATCGAATGAGCCCCATTTGTTTCCAGAGTCAGTGCGTGGAGTATAGACGATGCTGTTCAGTGTATGCCCCTTCTCCAATTCATATCTGATAGAAAACGGATACGAAACCTGTCCGAAAGCGGAATTAAAATATGTTTTCTTATTTCCATCATAGGACATCTCTAAGGTCAACGGATTTTTGTCTGTATCTTTACCTTGCGTTTCCTCAGAAGTGGCCTCGCCGCCAATTACTTTTATCAATTTGTCAGCAGAACTGGGAGCTGCTTCTTGAGAAATTGTGATATTACATTTATGATTGTCATCATACATCAATGTCAACACAGAACTTCTGACTCTCTCTGTGAAAGAACGTTCGCATATAATCGTCATTTTACCATTTTCAACAAGGGCAGTCAACCAGTCGTCTCCCTTATTACTTAAAGTAGAGGTTATCTGGTTCATATCCAATCCTTGCCCCAATACGAACTTACGATTTTCTGTCCCTCCCTCATAAGAGAAACTCACGGACTCTGTAGAAATAGTAAGCCAATCATCAGGAATAGCCGGACTTGCGCTGTCACTACTACATGAGTAACTTAAACAAGGGTAAAGTAAAGATAATAAGATTACCTTCAACTTATACCATTGGCCTTTTATGATACGTATTTTTGTATTTTTCATGACCTTATTTCGATATTTTACGTTAACTTATTTATGTTAGAACTTATATTAAAGGTAGTCCACTATGGATAATGTGTAAAGCAAAGGCAAAGTCGGTACAAAAGAGACCGGTCTCTGCCTTTGTTTATCAAATTGTCATTACGATTAATTCCACAACGGGTTTTGAACCGTCAATTCACTCTTCTGCATTTCATTGTAAGGTACAGGATAAAGTAACATAGCTTTTGACCATGGATATCTGTCCACTACAATACGGTTATAAAATGAACCTTCACCGATTTTATCATAAAATTCAATGCCAGTGTTTTTAGCACTATTGTACGTTTTCACTGATGCTTTATCGATGTCCATACCGTAACGTATCAATAATTTATCTTCATTATCTTTGATCCATTTACCGGTAGTCTCATCTTGCGACCATCCAGCACGCATCCATCTATGCATGTCAAAATAATAGTTTCCTTCTCCCAACATTTCAATAATACGCTCACGGTAGATAGCCTCACGTTGTAATTCTTGATTTCCTATAATGTTCTTTCCATAAGGCGCAGCCTTCGTAGCCAGATCCTTATATCCGGGAATGCCGGCACGTTCACGTACCAAATCCAAATATTTGATAATATTTGCATCATTCGGATTTATCTCATTACATACTTCTGCATAGTACAAATAGAAGTCTGCCAGACGGAAATAAATCCACGGGCGTCCCCAGTCCGTAGGATTTGATCCTTCTTTCAGCAACGAGCGGTTATTAAATTTATAGAGCAGATAACCGGCGCGTGCATGCATTGTATTATCTCTATAGGCTGCACCACCCTTACTGAAATAGGCTCCCCAATCCGCATAACCGCTTCTTTGTATATGCCAACTCTTTCCTTCGTATGTAACATCCGCATAGAAACGGGGTTCGCGATTAATGTACATATTGAAGATATGCTTGTCGACATGTTTTTTCTCATTACAAATATTTGCCCAGTCCGTGAATCCGTTTTCATTATAATCAGGGTCTTCATTGATATCCAACCCACTGTTTGTAAAGAACAAGTCTACAATATTCTGGTAAAAACCTACATTACCCATACCGCTAGGGATGTCTCCGGGAATCGTACGAGCTTCCATTTTAGCGGTGACGCCATCATTATAATCGTTATTTCCGTTAGCCCAAAGAATCTCATCGTTATAATATTGGAACAATTCATAGATTGATGCATGAGGATCTTTATCTTTGGAATAATACAGGCCCATACCTTTTGAGTCTGCAAATCTCAACAGAGCTTCAAGATGCGTTTTGGCAGTTTGCCATTTGTTGGCATCGCGATCGGGAAACAAACGCTTTCCATCATGATTTGTCAGAGTTAACGCCTCCTGATAACCTCCATTAAACAGAGGAGAAGCTGCATATACCCACAAACGTGCACGTAATGCTAAAGCTGCCGCTTTTGTAGGACGCAGGATTTCGCGAAGATTATACATACTATTGTCATGGCTGGAATCATCCCCTGTTCCTGTCTTAATCGTTTCAGGCAGGTCATCTCTATATTCACCGCTTATGAGAGATTCCAATAATTGATCAATGTGCCCTACCATTTCATCCACAGATGCACGTGCATAATCAAGGTTTTCATCCGAAGGATCAGCAGTCTCGGGAATAATAGGCGTAGGTCCATAAAATTCAAACAGCAAGAAATAATTATAAGCAAGTAAGTAAGTAACATCCGCTTTATAACGCCGCATTTCTTCCACTGAAATATAACCGTCAGCATTGATCGGATCACCTATGCTTTCAGGCGCCATATCCAAAAAGATCATTGCCTGGCGAATTTGTTTATAGCAATTCCACCAACGGTTGTGAGTGGTACTACTAGGGGTAAAAGTATTCTGTCCGAATTTCAGTACATTAGGATGAGCACAAACAATTTCTCCAGAATAGATAGCTTGCGCATTAACAGTTCCATTTGAACCTTGCACATCCAAACCTGTTTCCGAATAATTCGGACAGGTTTGATAAAGTTCCGCATACCATTGTTTGATATATTTAGCTTTGGAAAAAACTTCTTCTTTGTCCAGATTCTTAGCAAGTTCTTTAGAAACATCCAGATAATCTGAGCAAGAGGTCAACATACCTGCCAATAAAACGGCGGTTGCTGTACATATTGTTTTTATAATATTCATAATTATTCTTATAATTGATTATTGGTTAAAAAGTCACATCAAGACCGAAAGTCCAAGTAGCGTTAATCGGATATCGTGCACCACTGTTTCCAATTTCCGGATCCCACATTTTCACGTGATCCCATACGGCAAGATTGCTTCCCTGCACATATACACGAAGGTTCTGCATTTTCCATCTCTGAACCAATTTCTTATCAAACTGATAACCAAGTTCCACATTCTTCAGGCGAAGGAAACTTCCGTTTCTATACCACCATGTACTATTCAGCGTATTATTACTATATTCATTGGTATGCAAACGAGGATATAATACATTCATATTGTTGGGATCACTTGCCCTCCAGTGATCGGCAGCTTGCACACGTGCAGAAGACTGGTCTTTTCCATTAGCAAACGGAACAAAGTAACTTGTATTAGCTTTCAAGTTGACAGATGTTTTATCTACTCCCTGGAAGAATACACCAGCATAGATACCTTTATATTGCACATTAAGTCCGAAACCGTAAACAAGCTGCGGGTTATTTGGATAGATACCACTATAATAAGTTTGGTCATTATCGTTAATAACACCATCACCGTTCAAGTCTTTGTATTTGATATCACCGGGTTTCACGTCGGCAGCATAAGTGGCTATTCCGTCTTTCAGCTTATAATTGTAGCTACCATCAGACTTTTCAGTAATAATAAAATCCTGATTCGTAAATAACCCTTCTGCGACATATATTTTATTTGTTCCGATAGAAGTGCCCGTTTGAGCAAGCCATGGATAAGCCTGCGGAATCTCATCCTTTTCGACAATCTTGTTAACAGCGTATGTTACATTACCTCTGGCTGAAAGAACCCAATCTTTTCCGATGTTATGCTTAACTGTAATACTAGCATCAAAACCTTCATTAGTCGTGACACCAAAATTCTGCCATGGATTTACACGGAAACCGGTAGCCGTAGGAATAGTTACACGCTGAATTAAAATATCTTCACGTCGATTATAGAAATAATCAGCAGTGATATCAACACGACCACGGAATAATCCCATATCAATACCGAAATTACTTTTCTTCTCTATTTCCCAGCTAATGTATGGAGCAGCAAATGTATTTTCATAAATTCGACCTATAGAAGTTGTAGGACCGCCGTTTGTTCCCGGATTCAGACCGATATTCTGGCTACCGCTATTAGTCAATAGTTCTCTATATACAAAACGGGAACTTCCTGTGTTGTCATTTCCTGTAAGACCATAAGAAGCTCTTAAACGCAATTTACTAAGAATATCCAAGACGTTTTCCTTCTGCATAAATTTCTCAGCATGAACATTCCAAGCAGCACCTACTGCAGGGAACACACCCCAACGATTACCCGGAGCAAAATTTTCACTACCTGTCGCACCAAAACTGGCTTCCAGTATATACCGACCGTCGTATGCATAGGTACCACGCATTACAATATTCTGCTTGCGGTAAGGCAACAGTTGCAAGCCACCGACAGTTTGTGCTCCACTCGAATTTCTGGAACCTTGGTATTGAGTTTCTTTTTGATTGTACACAAAAGTTCCCGTAACAGCATGCTTCTTGGCAAAAGTTCGTTCGTAATTCAACTGCGCTTCAATATAGATCTTCTTTGTACCACTGCTTGTACTTACAGATGCTTCTCCAAGAGGACTACCTTCTGCAAATAATGTCTTTATAAGCTGACCGTTTTCATCTCTACCTTTAACTGTATATTTATCCGGACTCGTCGAACGGGCTAGAGTAGAACTGAAATCTGCATCGAAACTTATACTACCTTGAACAGACAGTCCTTTCGTAATGAAATCGAGCTTTTGTCTTAAAGTTGCCTTGGTTTGCATTGCTACAGACCATTTCTTAGAATAACCGGAGTAGTTAAGCAAGTTATAAGGATTATAACGTCCGTCTGCATCTGTATCACAAACTGCAGCAGTCCCGTCCGACCATGTAAAAGGTACCAAATGAGTCGGGAAAAGTATGATATGTTTAAAAATCTGGTCAGAAGAATTTCCGGGGTTATTTTGAGTTCTGTATTGTCCACTCATATCAACGGAAAGTTTGGTCGTCGGAGTAATATCCATATCTACATTGGAGCGCAAATTATAACGTTCCAATCCGATATTGGCATTGTAGTCATCCAATGGATTCGATTTAAACATACCATTTTCCTTATAATAAGCTCCTGATACAAAGAACTTAGTTTTTTCCGAACCTCCTCGCAGATTTACTGTATAACGTTGATTCTGCGTGTTATTAGATAATAAGTCGGTCCAAATAGAATTCGGGTATAAATCCGGATCAACTCCATCCCGATACCTTGCCAATGCTTCGGCACTGTATGGAGCACTATTTTGCATATAACTATCCCAATTAGGATTACCAGCATCATTCCAAGACGCTTCATTCCACATTGATAAATAATCCCAAGAGTTCATCAACTCCGGCATACGGGTAGGAGTAGCAATACTATATTGTGCGTTGAAAGTAATAATAGTTTTTTGTGCACGCCCACGTTTTGTTGTAATCAAAACTACACCATTAGCACCTTCAGAACCATATACAGCAGTGGCAGCGGCATCTTTCAAGACAGTAAATGTCTCAATTTCATCTGTATCAAGATCATTCATGCTACGAGGAACACCATCCACCAACACCAATGGACTCGTACCACCAGCGTACGAACTTTGACCACGAATCCAAAAATCGGCATCATCATTTCCCGGTTCTCCAGAACGCTGAATAGCAATCACACCAGCAACCTGCCCAGCAATCGTATTTGATAAACTACGCGTTGGTATAGCAATCTCTGCAGGTTTCATTGTATTCACAGAAGATACTACACTTTCTTTCTTCTGTGAACCGTAACCAATGACAACAACGTCATCCAAATTTACATTCGATTCCGCCATAGCAATGTTGATAACACTTTTATCCTTTACTTTCTGTTCAACACTATTATAACCAATATAACGGAATTCCAAAACTTCCCCTTCTCTTGCTTTAATAGTGTATTTACCATCCATATCGGTTAATACACCGTTAATAGTACCTTTTACTATTACTGTGGCACCGATAATAGGCTCCCCTGCTCCATCGGAAACGGTACCTGTAACAGTTTTAGTAGTTCCTTTTTTAGAAGTCAACGCGTCTTTAGAAGAAAGAGCCAACACGATTTGTTTATTCTGAAATTTGAATGTAATATTAGTCGGTTCAAACATTTTACGAAGCGCCAGACGCACTTCTTCATTCTTGCAGTTCAGACTTACCAATTGTTCTGCATTTATTTCAGTCGCATCATAAGAGAACAAATACCCCGAAGCCTTCTCTACTCTTGCCATAGCTTCTTTTAAAGGTATTTTACTAAACGAAATGCTAATCTTCTCCGTACCGCTCTGAGCGAATATTCCTATAGAAAAGAGGCATACGATAATTAATAAATAAAATTTCTTGTATTCCATAAGTAATTTAGATGTTTTTTTTTTCATAACATTTTTAATTCTAAGTGTTTTTCGAATTGATGTAAGATCATAGTTTCACATAGGCTTTCATATTTAAAGATTCAACAATATTGTTTTATATATTCTAAACAAGCAATTACCAACCAGCATGTTCGTTCTTATTCTCACGCGAGTCAGCATTGCGTTTCTTTTCTCCTGTATAATTCCATTCAATTTCGTCCGTGTATTCTTTTCCGTTATGTGTTGCAACGGTTCTTATTACATTTTTACCTTGTTCCAGTGTTACATTATCAAAAACATAATGCACATCAGTATATCCCTTGCGAATACCAGTCAATTCTTTACCATTAAGATATACTATAGGAGTACCAATATTAGAATAAACTGTCACAGAGGTCTGTTTCCGCTCACGATCCGCATTTCGGCGTTGCGTCAAATACAATACAGGCTCCTTGCTCCAGTTGGCTTTATACCAATAATAAGAATCCTTCTTGATTTTCCGGTCAAAAGTCATCAAGCCTTTCAAGTTACGAGCAGGTACACCACCCCGACTCCACATCGGCACAGCAAAATCAAACATATTCCATAGATAAGAAGCAATGATATAAGGATGTTTCGAAATAACACTCCATTGATATTCATGCGTTTTAGTCTGGAATGTTTCCGGATAAAAAGGTTTTCCCCAATTCAATGCATCACCGAGATATTCAGTCTGATGTTCCAAATTGGCATCCGCACCATATTCTGTCAACATCAGCTTTTGCCACGGGTACTTTTCTTCCAATCCTTTCACCCATGGTTCAATATCTTGTAGCTTCTTCTCATACCATCCGAAATAGCGGTTCATCCCCTGAATATCTGTATTCTGATTCACTGCATGTTCAGCATGTCCGAAACCATTGACAGCTACAGTATAACGATCCGGGTCCTCTGTCTTGGCAAGATTATGAAGTGCCTGCGTCAGCCCGGCTGTATATTCGTGAGGTTGATATACCTCATTATGTAACCCCCAAACATAGATAGAAGGGTGATTAAAACTCTGACGAATCAACTCACGAAGCTGAGACTGTGCGTTTTCCGTTTCGTATCCTGTCACACGATTCACAAAAGGGATTTCAGCCCAAATAACCAATCCCAAAGAATCACAACGAGAATAGAGATAATCTGATTGTTGATAATGGGCGAAACGGACAGTTGTGGCCCCTACGTCCATTATCTGTGCTAAATCAAAATCATGTTCTTTATTAGTTAAAGCACTTCCTAATCCCCACCAATCCTGATGACGAGTTACACCATACATCGGATATTTCTCATCATTCAGATAAAATCCTTTACCGGCAACAACCTCAAACTTACGAACACCCAAAGGCTGGATAACTTCATCAATGACCCTTCCTTCTGCTACCAAACGTGAAACGACTTTATACAAATAAGGATCTTTACGTCCTTGCCAAAGATGAGGTTTGTTCAATTTAAAAGTTGAAAAATAAGTTTGCGTTCCTTGAGGAGTTAATTCCAAAGGAAGGCGATGTGAAGCAACTCTCTTTCCTTCTTGGGTATAGAGAGTATTTTCAAGTACTAAATTCGCAGAAGTAAGGCTGCCATTGTCTAATTTTACTTTTACAGTAATATCTGCAGAACGTTTCGAAACATTTTTCTGAGTAATATAAACACCTGGAGAAGCACAATCGGTAACTGTTATATTATTTTGCTCAGTAACAATTAGCCATACCGGGCGATAAATACCTCCATACACTCCGAAAAGGCTATGATTCACCGGAATAACATCCGGTCGTGCAGTATTATCAGCTTTTACCATGATTTCATTCTCAGCTCCAAATTTCAAAGCTGTTCCTATCTCAAAAGCAAAAGCACTATAACCTCCTTTATGGGTTCCTACAAGCTTACTGTTAACATATACCTCGGTGTTTGCGCCCACACCTTCAAATCGAAGAAACACACGCTTCCCTTTCAATTCTTCATTAAAGAATTGTTTTTTCTTGTAATAGCCAACTCCTTCATAAAAAGAAGCAGCCTTTACCTGCATATCTTTAGCATTCCATGTGTGAGGCAGATTTACAGTTTCCCATTTCCCCTCCCATTGAGCAACAACTTTTACTGGGTCTTCCGAAAAAGGACCGCGTTTGAATAACCAACCTTCATTGAAAGAGGTCACTTCCCGGGCAGTGAGAGAGAAAAACTGCCCGATCAATACTAACAAAATGAATGTAAATTTGAACTTCATATTACAATCCTCTTTTGATTTATGTTAAAGCATCCCGATAAATACCTTTTGTTCCTTTAGCTGCACGCACCTTAAGCTGAATAACATAAGGTTCACCCGGATTCTTCTTGGGAACAGATACATTATATTCGTTACGAGCTGTTTCAACAACTTTGATATCTTCGTTAGTATCTAATAAAGAAGCTTTTTCAACTGAAATTCCTTTCGGGGTTTTTACTATCAAACGTTCACTATATGGTTGATTGAATACCACCATATACACTTCACCATTTTTACCGCGTGTGTAATATCCCCAATCCTGCTTGTCGAATCCGGCATAATCACAGGCATAAACGGCCTTTCCATAACGACTCATCCATTTGCCGATAGCAGTCGCCAAAGCTTTTTCTTCCGGACGAAAATCTCCATCTGCTTGAGGACCAAAGTTTACAACCATATTTCCTCCCATAGAAACAGCATGTACAATACGATCAAGTACTTCAATCGGAGTTTTGACATAACTCAATGACCAGTCTTTATGATATCCCCATTGGTTTTCGGGTACAGTCATACAAGCCTCCCAATCCCATTGTGTAACCTTAAGGTCTTTTACTGGATCGGGTAAACGACGTTCGTAACCTGATTCATAATCTCCCATCAAACGACCATTACTATCGAAATGACGTTTTCCTTTATCATCGGCACGCAGACGGCTATTAATAGTAACCCCCGGAAGCATCTCCTTCAGCATTTGTTCCACATGAGCTGTCCACCAACCATTCTTCTTAATACTTGCATCCCATGTACCATCAAACCAGAAATCTTTCACTGTAGGATAACGTGTGGCCAGTTCTTTCAATTGATTGTCTGTAAACTCCAGAAAACGGCTGAACGCAATACTATCTTCTTCAGATTTTATACTGTAACGATAATCCGGATGGCTCCAATCCATCACTGAAAAATAGAAATGTACATCAATACCTTCATCGTTGTAGGCTTTTACCATTTCGCCCAACAAGTCTTTTTTATAAGGAGTATTCGCTACCGTATATTGAGTATATTTACTCGGCCACAAACAGAAACCTTCATGATGCTTCGTTGTTATCTTTACATACTTAGCTCCCATCTCTTTAGCCATTCTTGCCCACTTCTTTGCATCAAATTTGGTAGGATTCCATTGATCCATCAGTTTCAGCCATTCATCAGCAGGTACTTTTGCCCAACTCTTCAACCATTCAGCAGCCCCACCGTACATTTTTCCGTTCCATTCACCCCCAGGAATGGCATACAATCCCCAATGAATAAAGGCTCCCAAACGATTATCCCGGAATTTTTGCATTGCAGGATCCTGTCGCTTCCCCTCATTCGTTGCTCCATATTTTAAAGAGATTTCTTCTTTAATTCCCTGAGCGGAGGTTATCGAACCAATAGTAACTAATAGTAAGAATAATGTTATTAATTTGCTTTTCATGTGATAAGTTATATTATAATGAGTATAATTAGAAGTCTTTGATTGCTTGAAATCTTCTCATATTTCATCGGTCATAGCCGCCACATCTATTACCGTTTTTTTTATAATCAGCCATATTAATTTCTTCTCTTAATGCATTGGTCTGATTTTCAGTAATTATAAAAATTTTATTTCCATATTTTTTTGTGCCCTTCATACTTGTTTAATTAACTTTTTGATTTTATGTACTAAAACTAAATTAAAGCGATGTAAAAGTAGAGGAGAAACACAATACCTATAAATACAAATATTACAAAAAGTAGACGTATGAATCCACATGGAAAAAATGAACACCTAAAATGGAAGATTTGGTCATATTTTAGCCTTTTTCTCCAATTTAATAAGACCTCTTATGTACAATATTAGTGGATGTCATGTATAATTTGATAGTAGATGAAAAACACATTATTCTTTCTTCCTACTTCTTACAGTTTGCGGAGCGACCCCAAAAAATGCTTTGAAAGATTTACTGAAATAACGTGGAGAAGAAAACCCTAACCGTATAGAAATCTCCGAGATATTTAATTCCGGATGGTTCTTCAATAAAGACATTGCCTCATCCAACTTTATTTTTAGAATAAACTCATTCGGAGTCAATCCGGTCATTTGTTTGAATTGCATATATAGTTTACTACGTCCCACACAGAGTTCGGAAGCAAGAGCAGTAACATCAAAAGCAGGATTTTCAAAGTTCTCCTTAATAATATTCACACATTTCGCTAATAATTCCTTATCTCTTTCATTTATAGCTTCTGTCACCGGAGACTCCGTAATGGTCTTACCTGCATAATGTGCTATCAAACGTTTTTTATTTTTAATCAGATTATTACAACGAGCAATCAATACTTTTACATTAAATGGTTTCGTTACATAATCATCTGCACCAAACATTAACCCCTCCACAACATACTCAACAGAAGTCTGAGCCGTTAATAAAACCACAGAAATATGAGAAAGTTTCACATTGGTTTTAATCTTATAACATAATTCTTTACCAGACATTTCAGGCATCATCACATCACTTATAATCAAGTCCGGCTGAATTTGTCGTGCCATTTCCAATCCTTCACGTCCATCATGTGCAATATATACCTTATATATCGGCAAAAACAGATCTTCCAGCATAGACAACAATTCTTCATTATCATCTACCAAAAGAATAATGGGTTTATCTTCTTCCTTAATATTCTCTTGTACTTTCGTTTTTTCTTCTTCCACATCCATTATTTGTTCAAAGGGAAGCATAGGAACCGCCTCGGAAATAATTACTGACTCTCTACTTTCTACAGTAGCCATTTCTTCATCACTAAAATGACGATTTCCCAAAGGAAGAGATAACGTGAATTTAGTACCTTTTCCCACAGTACTTTCTACATCAATCTTTCCATGATGCATATTCATTATTCCTTTAGCCAATGCCAATCCTATGCCCGTTCCTAATGTGAACGAAGAAGAATTATCTGTTTGATAAAATCTCTCAAAAATCTTTGAAATATGTTCTTCCGGAATGCCGACTCCTGTATCACATACCGACACAATCGCTTGAGAAGCAAGCATTCTTACCTCTACCCTTATACTTCCTTTATTGGGTGTGTATTTAAAAGCATTCGACAATAAATTAAAAATAACTTTCTGTAATTGTTTTGAATCAAACCAGACAGAAATTGTTTCTTCTACATTATCAAAACGATACGTAATCTCTTTTTTTTGTGCATACTCATAGAAACACATATAAATCTGTCGCGTAAATGCGACCAGATTCTGTTCTTCAACCTTAAGTTTCAAATAACCTTGTTCCTGTTTACGAAAATCAAGCAATTCTGATATCAGATTCCGCATATGCCATGCATTTTTATAAATGCGAAGGATACGGTTATAAATAGTTGTGCCCAAATCCATCTGCATCAATACCTCAATCTGTCCAAGAATGAGTGTTAATGGGGTACGGAATTCATGAGAGATATTCGTAAAGAAACGTAATTTTACCTGATTCAGTTCTTCAATCCTCTCTTTTTCCTTTCTTTCAAACTCCAAAGAGGACTTTAAAGCAGCCTGACGAGTTTTGAAACGAATAAATGCAATCATCACCCCTAGCAAACATAGAAGATAGAAAAAATAAGCCCAGACAGTGGCATAAAAAGGAGCAGAAACATGTATATTCAAATGAACTTCCTCATCCAGATTTTCTTTACCAGCTAATGGACGGGCTCTAAGTATATATTCACCAGGAGGTAAATTCGTATAAGTTATTGTTGTACCAGTAGTTTGAGTCCAAGCCTTATCAAATCCTTCTAAACGATACTCAAATAAACGGTTACGATCATTATTATAATTAAAGGATGCAAATTCAACAGTTATATTATTTTGTTTATAGCTTAAATAAATATCCGATGTCTTCGCCAGTATATCAGTCAAAATACCAGACTGGTCATTAGGACAAATTTCTTCATTGAAAATAAACAATTTATCAAAATTCAAAAGATTCTTGGAAGGTAAAGCATATAAAGATTGCTTCTGGAATAAAGCCAAGCCATTAGTACCGCTAATAAAAAGAGTTCCATTCTTATCTAGATACAAAGCAGATCCCTGACTATAAGTCTGATTAAACAGGTGATAGGTATTTTCAACTTCTCCTTTCTCTCTATTAAAAATAGAAAGTCCTTTTCCATGAAGAATAAATAAACGATGATCTTCAACAGATTCACAGATATAATAACAATAATCACTCGGCAGACATTGATTCGAAGTACTGTATGACTTAAATGATTGCTCCCCTTCTTGATATTCATATATACCCGATCCTATCGTACAAAAGAATACACTTCCTCTACTGTCCTCAAAAATATGGACAACTTTAAATCGTCCTATTGAAGAAGGATTATTAGTATCCATTGCATACTCAGTTATTTTTGATGAAGGCAAATCCACGCAAATAACACCTCCATTAACCGATGCTAACCACATACGTTGTCGACTATCAATCAGGAAGGTTTCAAAAGCATATCTTTTATTCAATAGCTTCCGGACATTTACATCATTCGAGAGTGGTGAAAATTTCTCAGTCACCGGATCCATAAAAGCAACCCCTCCCTGTGTTAATAAAGCAAGCCCATCCTTATACTCTTGAATATCGTTCACTATCTCATGCGGTAATGATGTGGGATCACCTACTATATTATGAAGCGTATGTCCTTTATTCGATTTCAGATCCAACACAAATATTCCCCCAAGATGAGCACCAACATATAGCCGTTCATTTTCTTTTCGATAGAATATTGACTTGAGATTATTACTACCCACACTACTCGCATCACCTTTCCGATGTTGATATCGAGTAAATATCCCGGTATCTGCATTATAACAATTCAATCCTCCTCCCTCTGTACAAATCCACAATCTTCCACTACTATCCTCCGCCATCTTTCCAACAACAGGAAAACTCAAACAGTCTTCCTGCAACGGCTCTGCATAGTAAAAATGATTACTAGTCTTACTCGGATTAAAGACATTTACACCTCCATAATAAGTTCCTACCCAAATATTACCTTGCATATCTTTGTGGAGAGATAAAACGGAGTGGTGGCTCAAGGTGTTTGGAGAATCACCATAACGTGTATAATGCTCCCATTTATCAATTGTAGGATCATAACAATCAAGTCCGCGAAAAGTACCTACCCATATATGTTTGAAGTCATCTTCCAATACACATCGAATCTGATTATCCGACAATTCTCCTTTGTCTGAAGAATTTATATAACGTGTCATTTCCCTATTGGCGGAGATTTTATACAAACCGTTCCAGGTACCTACCCATATATTACCCGCACTATCTCCTGAAATACATTGGCTACCTCTGTCGAATGAAGCTAGTATCTTTTGTTGCTTTGGATTTTTGCGCGAAATAGCAACTAGATGATTGGTAGCAACCCATATAAAATCGTTATCGACATATATCATACCTTCCGCACCTACTCCTCCCTGTAATTTCGTGAAAAAAGTCAATTCTGAACTTTCAGCTGTATAATAATAGATACCAGATTTGCAACTAACCCACAACGTATCTTCTTTACAGAAAATATCTCTTACATCATTCCGAAGTAAACAGGTAAACCGTTCTTTATAAAGCTCAAATTTTATCAAGTCATTACCCGAACGAATATATATTCTTCCTTTTTTATCTCCACACAGTTTATTGATCTCATTATTCGTCAGACCTTCATTTCCCTGCGAAGGACGGAATATTTTTACATCTTTACCATTATATCTGTTTAATCCCTCCGAAGTGCCTAACCATACTGCACCCAACTCATCTTGATAAATTGAAAATATACAAACCTGAGATAATCCGTCAGAAACTCCCAGATGTTTAAAGTAATGGTTTTTAGCCTCCACCATTATAATACACAAAAGGCCCAAGAGAAAGATAAAGCTTCTTTTCATGTAATATATAATTAGATTTCAAGTTACAAAAATACAAATAATACTTAATTATTACTTCAATACATAGCCTTTTTATATCATTTATTCGACTAAGTACTAAAAATGCACTTGACGATTCTTGCTAAAATGCACGTTTACAGTATTTTTCTTTATAGAATTTACGGACGTTTATCTCTAAAAAACATATCTTTGCCACGAACTAAAAGAAAAATTGGATGTTTAACTCATTTTCATTCCGTAAGGATTCCGTTCTGTAAATAATCTGTTAGTCTTCCTCTCACTACAGATTATCCCTTATGTTTTCTCTGACATAGTCATGTCAGAGTTATATTCTATTATCTGAATTTTAAAACAATTTGTATAGTCGAATGAGCCGGGCATCATTGTATGCATTCATTTGGCGTACACCTAAAACATTAAAAAACAATGAGTAACGATTTAAAATCAATCCACGATTTCGATTTCACAATGATATGTAATTACTTCAAGTTATTAGAACGCCAAGGTCCCGGAAGTCCCGAAGTCACACAAAAAGCCGTAAGTTTCATCAACGAACTGTCTGAAGAAGCCAAAATCGCCGATATTGGTTGCGGTACAGGCGGACAGACAATGGTATTAGCTAACTATACAAAAGGACAGATTACAGGCATCGACCTTTTCCCCGATTTTATAGAGATCTTCAACAGAAATGCAGCAAATACCCATTGCGAAAACAGAGTAAAAGGCATTGTCGGCTCAATGGACAATCTGCCGTTTCAAAACGAAGAACTCGATCTTATCTGGTCCGAAGGCGCTATCTATAATATAGGATTCGAACGTGGCATGAACGAATGGAACAGATTCCTGAAAAAGGACGGATTCATCGCCGTAACAGAAGCCTCCTGGTTTACCCCGGAACGCCCTGCCGAAATAGAAGACTTCTGGCTCGCCAATTACCCGGAAATTGATACTATCCCGACAAAAATAGCACAAATGGAGAAAGCCGGCTATACACTGACAGCCCATTTCATTTTACCGGAGAACTGTTGGACAGAACATTTCTATGCTCCCCAGTTCCCGGCCCAGGAAGCTTTTTTGAAGGAATACTCGGGAAATGCCGCAGCCGCAGACCTCATTGCCGGGCAACGGCATGAGCAGAGTCTGTATGACAAGTATAAAGAATATTATGGTTATGTATTCTATATAGGACAAAAAAGATAATTGCCAGCTACCGGAGAAGTTAGCAAAATAGGATAGTTCTCCGGCAATTATTATCCTTTACTTTGCAAAAAGATATGGAAACGAAAGAATTAAATAAGCAAGAATACCTGTTACGGATAAACAAAGTCACCGACTACATCCATAACAACATAGACCAGCCACTACCATTACAGAAAATGGCAGGCATCGCCTGTTTTTCACCTTTCCACTTCCATCGCGTATTTACTATTCTGACAGGAGAAACTCCCACAGATTATATCAAACGCACCCGGATTGAAAAAGCAGCACAATTATTAAAGAGGAACAAGGAACTTTCTGCCACCGAAATTGCCCGTCTATGCGGTTTTAGCAGCCTTTCACTATTAAGCCGCAACTTCAGACAATATTTCAATATGACCATTCGAGAGTTCCGTTCACATCAATAAAACTCTAAAAGACATGGAAAATAAGATTCTGATTTTTCGAACTTCTATCACCAGAAAATGCGACATCAAACGCATCGAGAAACTTCTGGCACAATATCCCCAAATCGACAAATGGAATGTAGACTTTGAGGATTGGGAAAAAATATTAAGAATCGAGTGCAGTGGCATCACCGCACTCGAAATTTCGGAAGTGCTCCGGAATAATCATATTTTTACCTCTGAACTGGAATAAAGACAGGAAAGGGTTTTAAACGCCCAACAACTGTTTCAACTCAGCCACTCCTTCAGAAGCTCCCTTCTGAATCACATGTACCGGACGAGAAGTATGTGTATCCACCGGCTTTGGGTCAATGAGATACACCTCTGCTTCCCGCGGTACATAATGAAGTAATCCCGCAGCAGGATACACGTTAAGCGAAGTGCCGATAATTACAAAAATGTCCGCTTTCTCCACATATTGAATAGCTGTCTCAATTTCGGGGACCGCCTCGCCGAACCAAACTATAAAAGGCCGCAACTGTGTTCCGTCTCCCGCCTTGTCTCCAAGTTTCACCTCGTATTCTTCAGGTTTTAATTCCTTTATATAATGGGGATTATAAGGATCACGACTGGAACATACTTTTGTCAGTTCACCATGCAAATGAATAATATGACTGCTTCCGGCTCTTTCGTGCAAATTATCAATGTTCTGCGTTACCACCGTTACTCTGAAATTCTTTTCCAGCTCCGCCAATAATTCATGCCCGCGATTCGGCGTCACATCCAACAACTGTTTCCGGCGTTCATTATAAAAGTTTATCACCAATGCAGGGTCGCGCTGATAGCCTTCCGGAGTAGCCACTTGCTCCACCGGATACCGGTCCCACAGACCGCCTGCATCACGAAACGTACTGATTCCACTCTCGGCACTCATACCGGCACCCGTCAATATTACCAGATTCTTCATAATCGTTCCTCCTTCTGTTCATTTTAAGATATACAAATGTAATCAGAATCATCGAATAAAAGAAAACTTTTGCACCTAATAATCTAGCTTCGAAAATGCGGGGATTTAAGTCGAAGTAGCCTAAAGACTAGCATCACATATACTATAATCTATACACAAATACTAGAATCAATGAGATTAAATCTCAGGAACAAAAGAATAAATAATCTAAAGAAAAGCAGTTAACTTTCACGGATATAAGAATTTTTAAATACCAAATGCTAAATGATTCAAATAAAACACGTACTTTTGCGATTCATAAATTTGCAATTGATTGAAAGCTAAAACCATGAAGGTGATACATTTCAATCGCCAACAAAAAACATTATATGGATAAATTTAGTTACGCTATTGGCCTTGGAATCGGTCAAAACTTATCAAGTATGGGAATTCAAGGTCTCGCAGTAGATGATTTTGCACAAGCAATCAGAGACGTACTGGAAGGTAATCAAACGGCTATCAGCCACAATGAAGCCCGCGAAATAGTAAACAAATACTTCGAAGAACTGGAAGCTAAAATGAGCGCTGTCGCCATTGAACAAGGAAAGGCTTTCCTCGAAGAAAACAAAAAAAGACCGGGTATTGTTACACTGCCCAGCGGATTGCAATACGAGGTTATCAATGAAGGTACAGGCAAAAAACCGAAAGCGACCGACCAAGTAAGATGCCACTACGAAGGCACGTTGGTAGACGGCACCCTGTTCGACAGTTCTATCCAGCGTGGCGAACCTGCCGTATTCGGCGTTAACCAGGTAATTCCGGGTTGGGTAGAAGCCCTGCAACTGATGTCGGAAGGTGCTAAATGGAAACTGTATATCCCATCGGACCTGGGCTATGGCGCAAGAGGTGCCGGAGAAATGATTCCTCCTCACAGCACACTCGTTTTTGAAGTAGAATTACTTGAAGTATTATAAATAAAAATTTCAAAGCAAAATGAAAAAAGTTAGTATTTTTATGGCAATCGCCGCTGCTGCAAGCCTTGCTTCTTGTACAGCTCAAGCTCCTAAAGCAAATCTGAAATCAGACCTCGATTCACTGTCTTATTCTATCGGTATGGCTCAGACTCAAGGTCTGAAAGGCTATCTGACAGGTCGTTTGAACGTTGATACTGCATATATGGCAGAATTCATCAAAGGTTTGAACGACGGCGTAAGCAAAACCAGCAAAAAAGACATTGCTTACATGGCAGGTATTCAAATCGGTCAGCAAATCAGCGGCGAGAACGGTATGATAAAAAACATCAATCAGGAACTGTTTGCCGGTGACTCTACTAAAACTATCAGCAAAGACAACTTCATGGCTGGTTTCATCGCAGGTACGCTGGAAAAAGGTGGCGTAATGTCTATGGAAGCTGCTCAGGCTTATACTCGTACAGCTATGGAAGCTATCAAAACAAAAGCTTTGGAAGAAAAATATGCTGACTACAAAGCTGAAAACGAAAAATTCCTTGCCGACAACAAAGCTAAAGAAGGTGTGAAAACAACTCCGAGCGGTCTGCAATATAAAGTTATCACTGAAGGTAAAGGTGAAATTCCTGCCGACACTTGCAAAGTGAAAGTAAACTACAAAGGTACTTTGATCGATGGTACTGAATTCGATAGCTCTTACAAACGTAACGAACCGGCTACTTTCCGTGCCAACCAAGTTATCAAAGGCTGGACAGAAGCATTGACCATGATGCCCGTAGGTTCTAAATGGGAACTTTATATCCCGCAGGATCTTGCTTATGGCGCAAGAGAATCAGGCGGCCAGATCAAACCGTTCTCTACTTTGATTTTCGAAGTTGAACTGTTGAGTATCGAGAAGGATAAGAAATAATTTTCTGTCTAAATAGAAAAAGGAAAGAGGTGCAAAGTGATTGCCCCTCTTTTTTTTGCTTTTTCCTATTTTTTTTCTCGGAAAAGAAGAATAATTAAAATAAATCTCTATATTTGCTTACTATTTGATAACAACTGGAAATTACAATTTATTATTATGGAAAGAATAGACAACCTCGACAGGCAAATACTAGAGATTATCTCACAGAATGCCCGCATCCCTTTCAAAGACGTAGCAGCCGAATGCGGAGTGTCACGCGCAGCTATTCATCAACGTGTGCAGAGATTGATTGACTTGGGTGTCATCGTAGGCTCAGGCTATCATGTAAATCCGAAATCATTGGGATACAGAACATGTACGTATGTCGGCATCAAACTGGAAAAAGGCTCTATGTACAAATCTGTAGTGGCCGAGTTGCAGAAGATTCCGGAAATCGTAGAATGTCACTTCACCACTGGCCCGTATACCATGCTGACCAAACTTTATGCATGTGACAATGAACACCTAATGGATTTGCTGAATAACAAAATGCAAGAGATACCGGGTGTAGTAGCTACCGAGACATTGATTTCTCTGGAGCAAAGCATCAAAAAAGAAATTCCTATCCGAGTAGAAAAGTAAGCCCATGGAATTTCTAAGTGAATATCACCTTGCAGGGTTATTCATCGGAATTTGTACCTTTTTGATTATCGGCCTTTTTCACCCTGTCGTGGTAAAGGCCGAATATTATTGGGGCACAAAATGCTGGTGGATATTCCTGATACTCGGTATTGCCGGTGTAGTTGCCTCATTAAGCATCGAGAACGTCATCATAGCTTCTCTGCTAGGCGTATTTGCCTTCTCCTCTTTCTGGACAATCAAAGAGGTTTTCGAACAGGAAGAAAGAGTAAAAAAAGGCTGGTTCCCCAAGAACCCGAAACGCAAATATAAATTCTGAGAAGAAAAGTCACGTAGTTTTTTATTGAAAGAATTTGCATAATTCAATAGAAAATACTATTTTTGTCACCGCATCCGATAAAAGGATACATCGGACTTGTAGCTCAGTTGGTTAGAGCAACAGACTCATAATCTG
>USPQ01000047.1 GCA_900556625.1 uncultured Bacteroides sp.
TGGCAGAAGGTATGGACAGCATTTCTCTGTCTGCCAACTGGATGTGGCCTTGCCGCTCTCAAGAAGGTGAGGATGCCCGTCTTTACACAGCTGTTAAAGCATTAAGCGATTTCTGCTGTGCGCTACAGATCAATGTTCCTACCGGAAAAGACTCTCTGTCTATGACACAGAAGTATCCTAACGGTGAGAAAGTTATTTCTCCGGGAACAGTGATTGTTTCTGCAGGCGGCGAAGTTTCCGACGTAAAGAAAGTTGTATCTCCAGTATTGGTTAACAATGAAAAGACTACACTTTATCATATCGACTTCAGCTTCGATGAACTGAAACTGGGTGGTTCGGCTTTCGCCCAATCTCTGGGTAAAGTAGGCGATGATGTACCTTGCGTACAGGACGCTGAATATTTCCGCGATGCATTCCTTGCCGTACAGGAACTTGTCAACAAAGGACTGATTCTTGCAGGACACGATATATCTGCCGGTGGTTTGATTACCACATTGCTCGAAATGTGTTTCTCTAACGTAGAAGGCGGTATGGAAATCAGCCTTGACAATATGAAGGAACAGGATATCGTTAAGATTCTGTTTGCAGAAAATCCGGGTATCGTTATCCAGATCAGCGACAAGCATAAGAATGAAGTGAAGAAGATTCTGGAAGATGCAGGTATAGGTTTCGTGAAATTGGGTAAACCGACTGACGAACGTCACATTCTGGTATCCAAGAACGATGCCACCTACCAGTTCGGCATCGATTATATGCGTGATGTCTGGTATTCTTCCTCTTACCTGCTCGACCGCAAACAGTCCATGAACGGTTGCGCCAAGAAACGTTTCGAGAACTACAAGATGCAACCTGTAGAATTCGCATTTATGCCGGAATTCAAAGGTAAGCTTTCTCAATATGGCATTACTCCGGACCGTCGTACTCCAAGCGGTATCCGTGCCGCCATCATCCGTGAAAAGGGTACAAATGGCGAACGTGAAATGGCTTATTCACTCTACTTGGCAGGCTTCGATGTGAAAGACGTTACAATGACCGACCTTATCAGTGGACGTGAAACACTGGAAGATGTAAACATGATTGTTTACTGTGGTGGTTTCTCCAACTCTGATGTGCTTGGTTCTGCCAAAGGATGGGCGGGTGCATTCTTATTCAATCCTAAAGCAAAAGAAGCATTGGATAAATATTATGCACGTGAAGACACCTTATCATTGGGCGTTTGTAACGGTTGTCAGTTGATGATGGAGCTCAACCTTATCAATCCTGAACTGGAGAAAAAAGGCAAGATGTTGCACAACGATTCACATAAATTTGAGTCACGCTTCCTCGGCCTTACCATACCGACAAACCGCAGTGTAATGTTCGGTTCTCTAAGTGGTAGCAAACTAGGTATTTGGGTGGCCCATGGTGAAGGAAAGTTCTCTTTGCCATACGATGAGGATAAATATAATGTAGTAGCGAAGTACAGCTATGATGAATATCCGGCTAACCCGAACGGTTCCGACTATTCTGTCGCAGCATTGGCTAGTGCAGACGGCCGTCACCTGGCTATCATGCCTCACTTGGAACGTTCTATCTTCCCGTGGCAAAACGGTTGTTATCCGGCCGATCGCAAAAACAGCGATCAGGTAACTCCGTGGATAGAAGCATTTGTCAATGCCCACAAGTGGATTGAGACAAAAATGAAATAAACAGTCCTTTAAAATTTTATGCCACAAAGAGAGTGTGTCAGTTCTGATACACTCTCTTTTTTCTCTTTCTGCTTCCCGCTCTAACTTAATTCCTGTTTTCTGCAACTTAATTCCCTGAAATAAGCAACATATACAAACAGCGATAGAATAACTGATCCGCCAGATATTTGAGATCCACGTTATCTTTATACAAAATTTTGTTATATCGAAAATTCTTCCTAATTTTGTCAAACTTTTCCTCCTCTAAAATAAGATTCAATAACCCTTAAAAGTCCTATTCACATGAAAAAATGGATTTTTCTATTATTATTGTTTCCTCTAACCTGTGTCGCTCAGACGTATCAATATCTTGGAGTGGAAGATGGGTTAAGCAATCGGCGAGTTTACTGCATTCAAAAAGACAAAATCGGTTATATGTGGTTCCTCACTCATGAAGGAATCGACCGTTATAACGGAAAAGAGTTCAAACAATATAAACTGATGGATGGCGACATAGAAGTGAATTCTCTGTTAAATCTCAACTGGCTATACATCGACCAAGAAGGAGTCTTATGGGAAATCGGGAAAAAAGGAAAGATATTCCGATACGATGAGCTTCACGACACCTTCGAACTCGTCTATAAGCTGCCGATAGAAAACTTTCGCGATTTGCCTGCTCCTATCAGCTTTGCATGGCTTGACGAAAACAAACAAATCTGGCTATGCAATGAAGAAACAATCTTCCTCTACAGCACAGCTACCGGCCAGATCGGTCACATAAAGAATAAAATAAAAGAAGAAATCACAGATATCGAACAAATAGATAAATCTCATTTCTTTATTGGCACGGAAAGGGGCGTTCACTATGCCAAACTGGAAAACAACACTTTGGAACTTATCGACTGTGACAAATTGGAAAATCAAAAAGTTCAAGTCATCGATCTCTATTTTGATAGAAAAATCGGGAAACTATTTATCGGAACTTTCCAACGGGGAATTTTCGTTTACGACATGAGTATCAAATCCGTCACACAGCCGGAACACAATTTAAAAGATATCAGCATCACGCAATTCAAGCCTCTGAATGACAAAGAATTGCTAGTAGCCACAGACGGAGGAGGAGTTCATAAAATAAATACTGAAAACTACTTACTGGAGCCTTATATCATCACAGACTACAACAGTAATAATGGCATGAACGGCAACAGTATCAATGACATTTATGTAGACGATGAAGAACGTATCTGGCTGGCAAACTACCCTATTGGGATTACAATACGGAATAACCGTTACCCCAGCTACAAATGGATTAAGCATTCTATAGGCAACAAACAATCTTTAATCAACGACCAAGTAAATGCAGTCATTGAGGACAGAGATGGAGATTTATGGTTCGCAACAAACAATGGTATCAGCTTCTTTAATTCAAAGACCGGCCAATGGAGTTCGGTCCTCAGTTCTTTTGAAAAACCGCAGGCAAACAAGAGTCACATCTTCCTTACCCTCTGCGAAGTATCTCCCGGCACAATCTGGGCAGGAGGATATTCCTCCGGAGTATACCAAATAGACAAGAAGTCTCTACAAATCAGCTATTTCATGCCACCGCTATATAGCGAAGGGGTCATGCGACCGGACAAATATATTCGCGATATCCGTATGGACTCACAAGGATATATCTGGTCAGGTGGATTCTACAACTTAAAACGTATCAACCTGAAAACGCAGAATGTACGACTTTATCAAGGACTGAACTCCATTACCGCCATTACTGAGAAAGATGCCAATAGTATGTGGATAGGTAGTGCAACAGGACTATACCTTCTGGATAAAGAATCCGGAAAATTCGAGCATATCAAACTTCCGGTGGAATCTACCTATATCTATTCTTTATATCAAGCCAAGAACGGTTCGTTATATATCGGAACCAGTGGTTCGGGATTGTTAATCTACGACTTTGCCCAAAAGTTATTCACTCATTACTACTCGGAGAATTGTGCCCTGATATCCAATAATATCTATACCATATTATCAGATGCGGACAAAGAATTACTGATGGGTACGGAAAACGGACTAACAAGTTTTTATCCGCAACAGAAGAAGTTTTATAACTGGACTAAAGATATGGGGTTAATGACTACGCATTTCAATGCGCTGTCTGGTGTTTTACGTAAGAACAACCACTTTGTTTTTGGTAGTTCGGAAGGGGCTGTCGAATTTCATAAAGATATGAAATTGCCTAGAGATTACTCTTCCAAAATGATTTTCAGTGATTTCAAACTCTTTTATCAGACTGTTTATCCGAGAGACAAGCACTCTCCGCTAAAAGAAAGTATCAATGATATCAAAACATTGGAACTAGGATATAATCAGAACATTTTCTCTGTACAAGTTTCTTCCATCAACTACGACTACCCTTCTAATATTCTATATTCCTGGAAGTTAGACGGTTTCTATGAAGAATGGAGCAAACCCGGAGCCGAAAGTACGATACGCTATACCAATCTCGCACCCGGAGAATATACCCTAAGAGTACGTGCAATTTCCAATGAAGACAAACGCGTCGTTATTGAAGAAAGAAGCATCGATATTATTATTGACCAGCCGTTTTGGTTAACATTCTGGGCAATGTTGTTTTATGCAGGTATCCTATTTCTCATAGCTTCCGTCTTATTGCGTATTATAATTTTAAGAAAACAACGTAAGGTCTCTGCTGAAAAGATCCATTTCTTTATCAATACAGCACATGATATCCGTACTCCATTGACACTGATCAAAGCACCTTTGGAAGAACTCCGTGAAAAAGAAGAACTGAGCAAAGAGGGAATTTCTAATATGAATACAGCTCTGCGTAATGTGAATGCGCTATTGCGCCTTACGACTAATCTTATCAATTTCGAAAGGGCAGATGTATATTCTTCCGAGCTGTACATTTCGGAACATGAGCTAAATACGTTTATGAACGAAATATATGGAGCATTCCAGCAATATGCCAATATTAAACATATTAATTTCACCTACGAGAGTAATTTCAGATACATGAATGTGTGGTTCGACAAGGAAAAGATGGAATCCATCCTCAAAAACGTCATTTCGAACGCATTGAAGTATACACCGGAAAATGGCAGTGTACAAATCTTTGTTTCAGAAGCTGCGGATTCGTGGAGCGTGGAAGTCAGCGATACGGGAATCGGAATTCCTGCCAATGAGCAAAAGAAACTGTTCAAACTGCATTTCCGTGGCAGTAACACGATCAACTCAAAAGTGACGGGCAGTGGTATCGGACTTATGCTAGTCTGGAAATTAGTCCGGCTGCATAAAGGAAAGATAAATTTGTCAAGTATCGAAAATCAGGGATCAATCATCAAGATAACTTTCCCGAAAGACAGTAAACGTTACCGCAAAGCACACTTGACAACGCCAAACAAACAGCGTCCGGAAACAAAAAGCAGCAACGACATTCCACTCCCGGCACCTGAAATTTACGAGAATACACAAAAGAAAGAGAAGAAAGAAAAGAAAGAAAAGAACCAACGTATTCTGATTGTGGAAGATAATGATGAATTACGCAATTATCTGTCACAAACATTATCCGAAGACTACCTCATTCAAGTATGTTCCAACGGAAAAGAAGCATTGACCGTCATTCCCGAATATAAGCCGGATCTGGTTATCTCGGACATTATGATGCCGGAAATGCGAGGTGACGAACTATGTCAGGCTATCAAAAGCAATATCGAAACCTCGCATATCCCCGTTATCTTATTGACCGCACTGAATAATGAGAAAGACATTCTTTCCGGACTGCGGATCGGGGCAGATGAATATGTGTTAAAGCCATTCAATATCGGTATATTGAAAGCAACCATCTCCAACTTGTTGGCTAATCGCGCACTTCTACGCAACAAATATGCCAGCCTGGATTCGGAGGATGAAGAGAATGATGATGATGATGAAGAATACATCAACTACTCCCAGGACATCGACTGGCAGTTCATAGCAGATGTCAGAAAGAATATAAAAGACAACATTGACAACTCTGCGCTCACAGTAGATGTACTCGCCAGCCTGATGGGCATGAGCCGTACTAGTTTTTATAACAAGCTGAAAGCGCTTACCGACCAGTCACCGGGTGACTACATCCGGCTGATTCGCCTGAAACATGCCATAAAGTTATTAAAAGAAAATGTACATAATATAACTGAAATATCCGAAATGACAGGATTCAATGATGTCAAGTATTTCCGTGAAGTATTCAAGAAACACTATAACGTGAGTCCCAGCCAATACTTTAAGGAGAAAAAAGAAGACAACAAGGAAGGAGGAGAAAACGAAGAATGAACATATATCTCGAATCATTTGGAATCTTTTTTAAAATAGGCGCCTTCACCATCGGAGGAGGATACGCGATGGTGCCATTGATTGAAAATGAAATCGTAACCAAACGGAAATGGATTGCACAGGACGACTTCATCGACCTGCTGGCCATCTCTCAATCCGCTCCCGGCATTTTGGCAGTCAACATATCCATCTTTATAGGATACAAATTGCGCGGTATACGGGGAAGTATTGTTACGGCACTGGGAACGATTCTGCCATCTTTCATTATCATATTGGCCATCGCCCTGTTTTTCCACAATTTCAAAGATAATCCGATAGTGGAACGGATATTCAAAGGAATCCGTCCGGCAGTAGTGGCGCTTATCGCCGCACCTACGTTTACTATGGGGCGGTCTGCAAAAATCAATCGTTACAATCTGTGGATTCCGGTTGTATCGGCGCTACTTATCTGGCTATTGGGCTTCTCTCCCATCTGGATTATCATAGCTGCAGGTGTAGGAGGCTTCCTTTGGGGAAAGGTTAAAGAAGTTGAGAGTTGAAAGTTGAGAGTTGAGAGTGAGAGGCCAGTACTATGTACTATTTATTATTTGTTCTAAATAAAAAGAGATGATATATATTCAGTTGTTTTATACGTTTTTCAAGATCGGACTCTTCGGTTTCGGAGGAGGATATGCAATGCTTTCCATGATTCAAGGGGAAGTCGTTACCCGTTATGGATGGGTAAGTTCGCAAGAATTCACAGATATTGTCGCGATCAGCCAAATGACACCGGGACCTATCGGAATTAACGCCGCTACTTATGTGGGATTCACTTCTACAGGCAGTATCTGGGGGGCTATCATTGCAACCTTCGCCGTAGTCCTTCCCTCCTTTATCTTAATGCTGACTATCAGCAAATTTTTTCTGAAATATCAGAAACATCCAGTAGTGGAATCAATCTTCAACGGACTACGGCCAGCAGTCGTAGGACTGCTGGCCTCTGCCGCATTGGTATTAATGAATGTAGAGAACTTTGGCTCACCTACAAAAGATACCTATACATTTGTTATCAGTATCATCATCTTCCTGATTGCTTTTATCGGAACGAGAAAATATAAGGCCAATCCGATTCTGATGATTATCGCTTGCGGTATTGCAGGATTGCTGCTCTATTAAAGCTTTACCTTTTTACTTACGGACTTCGATTCATTATGAAGACGGTCCAAAGCCGTTACCACAT
The DNA here is from genome assembly GCA_900556625.1 of uncultured Bacteroides sp. Classification (GTDB taxonomy): domain Bacteria; phylum Bacteroidota; class Bacteroidia; order Bacteroidales; family Bacteroidaceae; genus Bacteroides. Next base: position 7,225 of record USPQ01000047.1, read on the forward strand.
AGCGATGTTTTGTTTTTCCCGTCTCGTATGGAAGTCTGTAGAAAGGATTACTGGTGATGGCTACAATATGAGAAGGATCGTCAAGGTTCACCTTCTCTTTTCCGCTAAAGCGGTAAACCACATACCGCACCGCTTTATCCATTTCCGTTTCCGCTTTCGGGGCAGTCCAGAAAAGAACATAGCCGTCTTCTGTCCATACCTTCTTCATTTTGCGTACTTTGCCCGGAGCCTTATTGTCCATAAAATCGAAGACAGGAATCAAGGTAGGATATTTATGATACTCACTCACTAAAGCATCACGGTATCGGCCTTGATTTTCAACAACGGCTGAAGCATACCATTGACAACTGCCGCCAATCGTCTGATAAGCACGTTGTAAGGCCATTTTTCGCGGGAGCTGATTGATGGAAGGATTCTTTGGATCAGCATGTTGGATCGTATTCGATACCGACTGACCGATAAATAACGGACGGTTCTCCGAATGCGTAGCCCACCATTTCACTAAAGTCTCATAGTCGGCAGCCTTATGTCCTATTTCCCAATAAATCTGTGGGATATTATAATCAATCCATCCTTCACGCGCCCAAAGCAACACATCGGCATACAGGTCATCATAATTCTGCAAACCATTGGTATCACTGCCCAACGGATCACTCTTCTGATTACGGTAAATGCCGAAAGGACTGATACCGAACTTCACCCACGGCTTTACGGCACGGATTGTCTCATGAAGCTTTTTAATCAGCACATTGACATTACTACGACGCCAATCGGCCTTATTCGTAAAACCACCGCCATAACGGGCAAAGCTCGCATCATCCGGAAAGTCCATTCCTTTCACGGGATAAGGATAGAAATAATCGTCCATGTGGATAGCATCCACATCATAACGGGACACGATATCGGTCACGATTTTGCAAATATAGTCCCGACTTTCAGGAAGTGCCGGATCGAAATACAGCTGATCGCCATACGTAACAAACCATTCCGGATGTTGATGATAAATATGTTCCGGCGCCAACTGATTTTTCAGCGAAGTCTTCACCCGGTAAGGATTGATCCAGGCATGAAACTCCATATTCCGTTTCCGGCACTCTTCAATCATAAATTGCATCGGGTCCCACATAGGAGAAGGTATCTGCCCCTGCGTCCCTGTCAGGAAACGGCTCCACGGTTCATGCTGCGAAGCATACAACGCATCCGCTTCGGGACGCACCTGGAAAATAATGGCATTGATACCTGCCCCTTGAAGAGAATTCAATTGATCAATCAACGTTTGTTTCAGCTTCCCGGTAGGGATACCTTTGAACTGCCCGTTGACAGCTTGTATCCACGCTCCACGAAATTCACGTTTGGGATATTTATTGCCGGATGGCACTTGTGCCCTCACTCCTACCACCAGAAGAAGAGCGAAAAGTAAAAGATAGTTTTTCAGCTTCATAATATTCTTAAATCGTAATAATGTGACGCAAAGATAATACAAACTCCCGATAAATTCGCTAACTTTGCCGACTACCATAAAAAAGGAGTATTTTATGTCAGAAAACAACTATATTTCGATCAAAGGTGCACGAGTCAACAACCTTAAAAACATCGATGTAGATATACCCCGCAACAAACTTGTTGTAATCACCGGATTATCGGGTTCCGGTAAATCTTCCCTCGCTTTTGACACTCTCTATGCAGAGGGGCAACGCCGCTATGTGGAAAGTCTGAGCAGCTATGCCCGTCAGTTCTTGGGACGAATGAGCAAACCGGAATGCGACTTTATCAAAGGCATCCCACCCGCCATTGCCATCGAACAGAAAGTGAACAGCCGCAACCCACGCTCTACGGTAGGTACTTCGACCGAGATTTACGAATATCTTCGTTTGCTCTATTCACGCGTAGGAAAGACATTCAGTCCCATTAGCGGACAAGAGGTGAAGAAACATTCGACAGAAGATATCGTCAACTGTATGCTTACGTATCCGGAAGGGACGAGATACACCGTATTGACACCCATCCGTCTGCGTGAGGACCGCACCTTGCAACAACAATTGGAAATAGACCTGAAACAGGGATTCAACCGTATCGAAGTGAACGGTGAGATGAAACGTATAGATGAATATACCCCTGTGGCAGGTGACGAAGTTTATCTGCTGGTAGACCGCATGACAGTAGGCAATAGCAAAGACTCCATCAGCCGACTGACAGACTCTGCCGAAACAGCGATGTACGAAGGCGACGGAACTTGTCTGCTACGTTTTTATCCGGCAGACGGAACTACGAAACTACATACTTTCAGTACTAAATTCGAAGCAGACGGCATCACTTTTGAAGAGCCGAACGACCAAATGTTCTCATTCAACTCTCCTATCGGCGCTTGCCCCACCTGCGAAGGATTCGGAAAAGTCATCGGCATTGACGAGCATTTGGTCGTGCCTGATCGCTCTTTATCAGTTTATGAGGGAGCTATCGTATGCTGGCGCGGTGAGAAAATGGGCGAATGGAAAGAAGAACTGATTCATAATGCAGATAAGTTTGATTTTCCGATTTTCACACCTTATTATGAGTTGACGGACGAGCAACGCCGGATACTCTGGGAAGGTAACCAATACTTTCATGGCATTAATGATTTCTTCAAAATGCTGGAAGAAAACCAGTACAAAATACAATATCGGGTAATGCTTGCACGTTATCGCGGCAAGACGCTCTGTCCGCAATGTCACGGCACACGCCTGAAGCCCGAAGCCGGTTATGTACGGGTAGGCGGAAAGAACATTTCCGAATTGGTGGATTTGCCCATCACTGAACTCAAGCAATTCTTTGATAACTTAAAACTTAGCGAGCACGACAGCAATGTGGCACGACGAATCCTTGTCGAAATCAACAGCCGCATCCGTTTTCTTATTGACGTAGGGTTGGGATATCTTACCTTGAATCGTCTCAGCAACTCTTTATCGGGAGGAGAAAGCCAGCGCATCAACCTGGCAACTTCATTGGGCAGCAGTCTGGTAGGCAGCCTTTATATCCTCGACGAGCCAAGTATAGGATTACACAGTCGTGACACCGACCGTTTGATTTATGTACTGCGCCAGCTACAACAGTTAGGCAATACGGTAGTGGTCGTCGAACATGATGAAGAAATCATCCGTACCGCAGACTACATTATCGACATCGGTCCTAATGCCGGGCGTTTGGGGGGCGAAGTCGTTTATCAAGGGGATATGAAAGACCTAAAGAAAAGAAGCAACAGCCACACGGTACGCTACCTCTTGGGAGAAGAAGAAATCCCAGTCCCCGCACACCGCCGTCCGTGGAATAACTACATCGAGTTGAAAGGAGCACGCGAGAATAACCTGAAAGGTGTAAACGTACGTTTCCCGCTCAATGTGATGACGGTAGTCACCGGAGTTTCCGGTTCCGGTAAGAGTACGCTCGTCCGGGATATTTTCTATCGGGCACTGAAACGTGAATTAGATGAATGCAGTGACCGTCCGGGAGAGTTCTCATCTATCGGGGGCAGTTTGCGCGACCTGCGGAATGTAGAGTTTGTAGATCAGAATCCGATCGGCAAATCCTCCCGTTCCAACCCCGTGACTTATATCAAGGCTTACGATGAAATCCGCAAGCTCTGGGCCGAGCAGCCGCTAGCCAAACAAATGGGCTACACAGCCGGATTCTTCAGTTTCAATAGTGAGGGGGGCCGTTGCGAAGAGTGCAAGGGGGATGGAACCATCACTGTGGAAATGCAATTTATGGCAGACTTAGTGTTGGAATGCGAATCCTGTCACGGAAAACGTTTCAAGTCCGACACGCTGGAAGTGAAGTTCCATGATAAAAGTATCTATGATGTATTGGAGATGACCGTGAACCAAGCTATTGAGTTTTTCAACGAACACGGACAGAAGAAAATAGTAAAGAAGTTGCTTCCATTACAGGATGTCGGATTGGGATATATCAAATTGGGACAGTCCTCATCCACTCTTTCCGGCGGTGAGAACCAACGCGTGAAACTGGCTTTCTATCTAAGCCAGGAAAAAGCGGACCCTACCCTGTTTATCTTTGACGAACCGACTACAGGCCTACATTTCCATGATATCCGGAAACTATTGGACGCCTTTGACGCACTGATTCGTCGCGGACATAGTATTGTAATCATCGAACACAACATGGATGTCATCAAATGTGCTGATTATGTAATTGATCTCGGCCCTGAGGGCGGTGATAAGGGAGGAAATATCGTAGCAGTAGGGACTCCCGAAGAGGTAGCCGCTTGTGGAGCCAGCTATACGGGACAGTTCTTGAAAGAAAAGCTCAGTTAACGAATCCGGTCTCCTCTACAATAAATTAAAAAAAAGATTTGCTGTCACCTGTCACAGATTATCACTTAATAATCTGATTATTAAATGATAATGACGTGACGACAGCAAGTGACAACACTGTGACGGCAATCATACCGTCACGCAGAGATACAATACCCACACACTTTATGCTTTACACCACAATGCTTTACAGTTTCCAACAGCGGGAACTAGTGTTTCGACCGTTGGAACTTTAGTTTCAACGGCTTGAAACTTTAGTTTCCCTTGCTTGAAACCAGAGTTTCTTCGGCTTGAAACTAAAGTTTCTACTGCCTGAAACTAATTGTATTCCAGTTTGAAACCAATAGTGAAACTATGCTTTATGGAAGCAGTATGATAGTAAAAAGTTACTCTCATGCCTACCCTCATACTCGCTATCATGGTTGAAACACCGATGAATAAAGGGATACAGACTATTTATGACAGTATGACAGTAAAACTGCACAAAACTTTTTTTTGTGTGAGATGAATGCGGATAGTTAAGTAGTCAGATATCAACGGTCAACCTATCACCGTTCAGAAACACCGATGGGCAATTGGATTCACACATACGATGATAGGTGACGAAGATTATCTTTAAAAGTAGAATCCGAATCCTACCTTAATGCCGAAACGTGAGTTGTCGGAGTCATCAAAACGCCATTTGTAATAAACGGCAGGTTCGATAGTCACCGTCCGGGAAAGGAAATAAGCATATCCGGCTTCAATACCTACCCCCCAATCGTTATTATGCTCACCACCTTCCAGACGGATACGTTCCCAATCAAGACCACCACCGATATAAATGCCTGTAGTATTGAAATAACAACGAACTCCGGTACCAAGAGTATACGTATCTTTAGGCTGCGACCAGTCTGCTCCCGCATTGACCATCAGCGCAAAGCCATCCGCCAAGAATGTACCGACCTGTGCTCCCAAGCCAAACTTCGCATCGTCATTCTTGCTATACGAAAAGTCCAATCCTGTGACGGAAGGATTAAGAATCATAGTACCTTTTTCAAATTGAGCCTGTGCAGTAAACGAGACTGCCAATAGGCAAAAAGCTAAAGCTAATTTCTTCATAAACTTACTTTTTAAAGTGAATAGATTGTTCGTCTTTTTTGCGGCGTTCACGCATTTGCTCCTTTTTACGAAGCACCAGCCAAAGGAGAAAGACAATGACATAAGAACCTGCCACTGTCAGGATTTTCTCTGTCTGGCTGACTTCCGTATTACGTGGCAACAAATAAGCCGCAGTTACTGATACATAAATAAGGAATGCTAACGCAACTCCTGTTGATCTCTTTATTTTCCTCATTCTGATAATTTTCTTGTTTTCTGTTTACCCAACCAAGCATAGAACCATACAGCCGCAATCACTACACACGCTATGCCGACGCTGTAAGAAACCACAGGTGAAAGTCCTAACCCTTCGGGAGCAATACATATATAAGTAGAACATACACTTGTCATAAACAGTGCTGGTATCAAAGTGATGATGTAAGGTTTCTTGGACACAGCCAGAAATACCGTTATAGCCCACAAAGTGAACACAGCCAATGTCTGGTTAGCCCAAGCAAAATAACGCCATATCATATTAAACCCGTTGGCATCACGCAAACTGTACAGGAGCAGGCCGATAGCTACCACAAACATAGGGATACAAATGTATAAACGGCGACGCATACTTTTTTGTTCCATTCCCAAGAAATCCGCCACAATCAGACGTGCCGAACGGAAAGCCGTATCTCCCGACGTAATCGGAGCTGCAATCACTCCCAGAATGGCAAGTATCCCTCCGATTGTTCCCAACCACTCCTTCGTGATGGCGTCTACAATAACAGAAGCATTACTTTCTTCCATCCCATTCTTATGGAAAAAGTAAGTAGCCGCAGCAGCCCAGATAAGAGCAACGATACCTTCAGTAATCATCGCCCCATAGAACACCGGACGACCGTGACGTTCCGAAGTCATACAACGCGCCATCAAAGGACTTTGAGTAGCATGAAAACCGGAAATCGCGCCACAAGCAATACTCACAAACATAATCGGGAAAATAGGGAGTTTGCTTGCTTCGGGATTTGTATTTTGCAAACCATCCCACAGCTCCGGTAAAACGGGATGATTGACATAAAGCATTACTAAAATTCCTACCGCCATAAACAGCAGTGCGACTGCGAACAGAGGATAAATTTTACCGATAATCTTATCTACCGGAAGCAAAGTCGCCAGAATATAGTAAGCAAACACAACGACAATCCAAAACGTAGTATCCAAATGTTCCGGTGTAAGTTTCGCCAGCAGTCCGGCAGGACCGGCCACAAAAACCGCACCGACCAGAATCATCAAAATAACGGTGAATCCTCTCATTACCTGCTTCGTAGTAATCCCTAAATAACGGCCTATGATTTCGGGCAAACTTTCACCACCATTGCGCAAAGAAAGCATTCCGGCAAAATAATCATGGACAGCACCCGCAAAGATACTCCCCAGCACAATCCACAAATAAGAAGAAGTTCCGAACTTCGCTCCCATGATTGCACCGAAAATTGGACCTAGTCCTGCAATATTAAGAAATTGAATCATGAAAATCTTCCAAGTGGGCAATGGAATATAGTCCACTCCATCAGCCTTAGTAAGTGCCGGTGTTTTACGGTCATCGGGACCAAAGACGCGTTCCATGAGGCGTCCGTACGTAAAATAGCCTACTATCAACGCAAGCAGGCATAGAGTAAATGTAATCATAGTGTGTCGCTTTTTTAACTTGGCAAATGTAACATAATCTCATGAAACAGCCCAACAATACCGACACTTTTACTAACTTTGCAGAGATTTAAAACAAAAAACAAAGGATATGCGCCTATTTATTTTCATTCTTTCACTTTTGTTTCCTTTCCTCCCGACAAGTGCGCAGCCCAAGCACGAAGTTCGTGCAGCATGGGTAACGGCTGTATACGGTTTGGACTGGCCTCGCACACGTGCAACGACTCCGCAGACAATCCGCAAACAGAAAGAAGAATTGACAGATATCCTTGATAAATTGAAAGCGGCTAATTTCAATACTGTTTTATTCCAAACCCGTACACGAGGAGACGTACTATATACTTCAGCAATCGAACCGTTCAATTCAATCCTGACCGGAAAGACAGGAGGAAATCCCGGCTATGATCCACTGGCTTTCGCCATTGAGGAATGTCATAAGCGGGGAATGGAATGTCATGCGTGGATGGTAACCGTTCCGCTGGGAAACAAGAAACATGTTACTTCACTCGGAAGTAGGTCCGTCACCAAGCGGATGAAAGAAATCTGCGTCCCTTACAAAAGTGAATATTTCCTTAATCCGGGACATCCGGCAACGAAAGAGTATTTGATGAAACTGGTACGCGAAGTCGTAAGCGGTTATGATGTGGACGGCGTACATTTCGACTATTTACGTTATCCAGAGAATGCACCTTTTTTCCCGGATAAATATGATTTCCGCAAATATGGCAAAGGACGTACGCTCGACCAATGGCGCCGGGATAATATTTCCGAGATTGTACGTTATATATATAAAGGTGTAAAAGCAATAAAACCTTGGGTAAAAGTAAGTACCAGCCCCGTTGGCAAATATCGGGATACTTCTCGTTATCCTTCGCGTGGTTGGAATGCTTTCTTTACCGTTTACCAAGATCCGCAAGGATGGATGGGAGAAGGTGTTATGGATCAGATTTATCCGATGATGTATTTCCAGGGAAATAATTTTTATCCTTTTGCCCTCGATTGGCAGGAACAAAGTAACGGACGGCAGGTGATTCCGGGCTTGGGCATTTACTTCCTCCATCCCGATGAAGGGAAATGGACGCGTGACGAGATAGACCGCCAGATAAACTTTATCCGCAATCATAAGATGGCAGGCGAGGGACATTACCGGGTGAAATATCTTATGGAGAATACACAGGGTATCTATGATGAGTTGGTCAAAAACTTTTATGCTTATCCTGCTTTACAGCCTCCCATGCCTTGGCTAGATAATGTTCCGCCTACGGCCCCGTCCGAATTGGCAGTAACCGATATTGACAATGGCTATACGGAATTAAAGTGGCAGGCTGCCACCGACAATGATGCACGCAATAAGCCAATGTATGTCATTTATGCATCGAATGATTTTCCGGTAGACATTAATCGACCGGAAAACATTGTTGCACAAGGTATTCGGGAGACAAGTTATATCTATGCTCCTATCCTACCCTGGAATGCAAAGAAACATTTTGCTGTTACGGCCATTGACCGTTACGGAAATGAAAGTAGAGCGGTGCAAAAGTAAAAGACTTTGTATAAGAAACGGAATAACGGCTACCGTTTCATATTACACAATGTACACTTTCTGACACAAGAATCCACGCACGATACTTACTTTTTTTATAAACCGGCACTAATGGCAAATAACCAGAGCAGATTCTTCCCTGATCCATTTCCAATGGATAAGTCTCTGCCATTGCTGTGTGTGCGTTCCATGCTGCTCCATCCGAAGGGGCATAATCTATCTGAAAAATCCCTGTTGAGAAAGGACATATATAACGGTCATACAAGTGACGCGCTACTACTCCCATATTCATCCGCAAGTTTATTTCCACACAAGGATGAATACGATAAGCCGGAGATTCCGGGAAGCGGCAAATCATCATATCAACTCCCAAATAGCCATTGTAAACACTTCCAAAGCGAAGAGATAATTCCCGTTCAAGACAATTACGCAATTTATCAAGCTCCCCGACGGGGACATATTCCGAAAGATTATGTTCAATCGCAGCATTTGAAATCAACCGATTACCCTCATACGCCCCACTCCCACCCGTGCGAAATTGAGAGTATCCGATGAAATTGAACCGTCCGTCACCTGAAGAATGAAATTCCATAGCAAAATCTTCTACCTTATTATATACAGGTTCACCGATTACGCCACCCTGCTGACTTCCGATACGCAAACACCAACCGGAAATTGAAGGCGTATAAATGCCTTTACACCAGTTCAATCCCTTACCGCTACCCGAAAGAGGTGCTTTCAGCAGACAGGTATCATGCGATTCAACAAATGATTTCCATTCTTCGGGAAGTGTCAGGTAGAAGGATTCACCGCAAAAATAATTGTCCAATTGCAGATGAGGCAACAGCTCTACTGCACAGGAACGGTGTGAACAAGAACGTAATTTATTTAATTGTTCAATAGAAGGTAATGCGTGCTTCTCTATTCCTAAGTCCAAGAGACGTTTTCTTACAGCGATGTCCCATCCCCAAGGACGGATATCCAGGTTTCGTTCGGAAGCAAGTTCCGGTTCTGTCATCAGATGTACCGAAAGTCCCAACAGTTGCTGCATCCTTTTCATATAGTCAAGATTATAAGCGGAAGGGGCCAATACCGCACTCCCCTCTTCGGCATACCACACCGGCAGCAACGCCAGCTCAGCCGCCATCTGCCGGGCGGAGGCCGGTGGCATATAATTGATTTCACCGCTAGCCAACGCCAAGTCATGTTCCGGGTTGAATAGATAAAGAGTCTTTTTAGCCATCTCAAACGAATTCAAAACTTTATTCTGCAAATATATGCAGGAAATAGTCAGCAATACTTAATAATAAGAAGAAAGTTAGAGTTAAAAGCACAATTTTGCCATCTCTACTTTGCAAATCTTAAAAAAAGCACTATATTTGCCACCCGTAAAACTAAGAACAGAAATGGAAGCATTCTATCGCACACACGCCTACCTTGTTGAGCACACCAATGCCCCCGTTCGCCGTGACCTTATGGATGAGATTGATTGGAGCGACCGCTTGATTGGTATCAAAGGGACACGTGGCGTAGGAAAAACCACTTTCCTGCTCCAATACGCAAAAGAGAAATTCGGGACCGACCGCTCTTGTCTGTTCATCAACATGAACAACTTCTACTTCTCGGGACACAGCATTGTGGACTTTGCCAACGAATTTCAAAAACGCGGTGGAAAAGTACTACTCATCGACCAAGTATTCAAGCACCCGGAATGGAGCAAGGAGTTACGTATGTGTTACGACCGCTTTCCCAATCTGAAGATAGTCTTTACCGGTTCGTCCGTGATGCGGCTGAAGGAAGAAAACCTTGAATTGCGCGATATTGCAAAAAGCTATAACCTGCGCGGATTTTCTTTCCGTGAATTCTTGAACTTGCAGACCGGTATGAAGTTTCGGGCTTACAGCCTCGAAGAGATTCTAAGCACACATGAACAGATTGCCAAAGGAGTGCTTTCCAAGGTACGTCCGTTGGATTATTTTCAGGATTACCTACATCACGGATTCTATCCGTTCTTCCTCGAAAAGCGCAACTTTTCGGAGAATCTGCTAAAGACAATGAACATGATGGTGGAAGTGGATATCCTACTTCTCAAACAAATAGAACTGAAATATCTTTCAAAGATAAAAAAATTACTATATTTGCTCGCTGTCGACGGACCGAAGGCTCCAAATGTCAGCCAGTTGGCAAGCGACATACAAACATCCCGCGCTACGGTGATGAATTACATCAAGTATCTGGCGGACGCACGACTCATTAATCTGGTTTATCCGAAAGGGGAAGAATTTCCGAAAAAACCTTCGAAGATAATGATGCACAACTCCAACTTGATGTATTCCATCTACCCGGTGAAAGTAGAAGAACAGGATGTATTGGACACTTTCTTTGCAAACTCTTTATGGAAGGACCATAAGATACACAAAGGAGACAAGAATTTCTCTTTTATCGTAGACGAAGTGATGCCGTTCAAGATTTGCCTGGAAGGTGCAAAGATTAAGAATAACCCGAATGTGACGTATGCGTTGCATAAGGCAGAAATAGGTCGGGGCAACCAGATACCTCTCTGGATGTTCGGCTTTTTATATTAAAAGATTTATTTACTTAAATATTTAATTTAGTTATGACTAAACAGAAGAAATTCATCACTTGTGACGGTAACCAAGCTGCAGCACATATCTCGTATATGTTCTCTGAAGTAGCAGCTATCTATCCGATCACTCCTTCTTCGACTATGGCTGAGTACGTAGACGAATGGGCTGCCGCAGGACGTAAAAATATCTTCGGCGAAACAGTATTGGTACAGGAAATGCAATCTGAAGGCGGTGCTGCCGGTGCAGTTCACGGTTCTCTTCAGGCTGGTGCGTTGACTACTACTTACACTGCTTCTCAGGGTCTTCTCCTGATGATCCCTAATATGTACAAAATTGCCGGTGAGTTCTTGCCTTGCGTATTCCATGTATCTGCTCGTACATTGGCTTCTCACGCATTGTGTATCTTCGGTGACCACCAAGACGTAATGTCAGCTCGTCAGACTGGCTTCGCTATGTTGGCTGAAGGTTCCGTACAGGAAGTTATGGATTTGGCCGGTGTTGCCCACTTGGCTACTATCAAATCACGCGTTCCGTTCATGAACTTCTTCGATGGTTTCCGTACTTCTCACGAAATCCAGAAGATCGAAATGTTGGAAAACGAAGATCTTGCTCCGCTGATTGATCAGGAAGCTTTGGCTGAATTCCGTGCCCGCGCACTGAATCCGATGAATCCGGTTGCTCGTGGTATGGCTGAAAATCCTGACCATTTCTTCCAACATCGTGAATCATGCAACAACTACTATGAAGCAGTTCCTGCTATCGTAGAAGAATACATGAATGAAATTTCTAAGATTACAGGCCGCAAATATGGTTTGTTCGACTACTACGGTGCTGAAGATGCAGAACGCGTAATTATCGCTATGGGTTCTGTAACAGAAGCTGCCCGCGAAGCTATCGACTACTTGGTAGCAAACGGTGAGAAAGTAGGTTTGGTTGCCGTACACTTGTATCGTCCGTTCTCTGCTAAACACTTCTTGGCTGCTGTACCTAAGACTGCTAAGACTATCGCAGTTCTTGACCGTACAAAAGAACCGGGTGCTAACGGTGAACCTCTTTATCTTGACGTTAAAGATTGCTTCTATGGTGTTGAAAATGCTCCTGTTATCGTTGGCGGTCGCTACGGTCTGGGGTCAAAAGATACTACTCCTGCACAGATCATCGCAGTATTCAAAAACTTGGCTATGCCAATGCCGAAGAACCACTTCACTATCGGTATCGTAGATGACGTTACTTTCACTTCTCTTCCGCAAGAAGAAGAAATCGCATTGGGCGGTGAAGGTATGTTCGAAGCTAAATTCTACGGTCTGGGTGCTGACGGTACAGTAGGTGCTAACAAGAACTCTGTGAAAATTATCGGTGATAACACTGACAAACACTGTCAGGCTTACTTCTCATACGACTCTAAGAAGTCAGGTGGTTTCACTTGTTCTCACTTGCGTTTCGGTGATACTCCGATCCGTTCCACTTATTTGGTTAACACTCCGAACTTCGTTGCTTGTCACGTTCAGGCTTACCTGCACATGTACGACG
>USPQ01000048.1 GCA_900556625.1 uncultured Bacteroides sp.
ACGGCATGTTGTTCAGCTTGCTTTCAATTTCTTCGGGATAGATATTCTGTCCGCTGGAGGTGAGGAGCAGGTTTTTGCTACGTCCGCGAACGGTTACATTCCCTTCTTCGTCTATAGTGCCGAGATCACCTGTATGCAACCAGCCATTTACGTCAATGATTTGCGCAGTAGCTTCTTGATTTTTATAATAGCCCAACATAAGATTGGCTCCTTTACAGATGATTTCTCCTGCATGAGTCTTAGGGTCCGGAGAATCGATTTTTACTTCCATTCGCGTCGTCGCTTTCCCGCACGAAGCAAGTTTCAGGTTTTCCCAGCGGCTGGAGCAAATGATCGGACCACATTCTGTCATACCGTAAGCGATGGTGTAGGGGAAACCTATTTTCTTGAGGAAGGCTTCTACTTCAGCATTGAAAGGAGCGCCGCCGATAATGATTTCATCAAAATTACCGCCGAATATCTCCATAGCAGCTTGTCGTGCCAACGATTTGATCTTATCGTTTACGATGGGTACTTTAAGCAGTAGTTTACCGATTTTGCTGTCTACTTTGGGAAGAATATCCTTTTTTATAATCTTTTCTACAATCAATGGTACGCAGGAGATGACTCTGGGTTTTATCTCCGAAAACGATTGGGAAATAATCTTAGGAGACGGCATACGTGTCAGGAAATAGATGTGTGCGCCTGCCGAAAATCCGTATAGGAAGTCGTATACCATTCCAAATACATGTCCCATAGGAAGCATGGAAACGATATGATCTCCCGGTTTGACGGGAAGCATTTCAAAACAGTAGGCAACATTTGACCAGATACTGCGATAGGGGAGCATTACTCCTTTAGAATATCCTGTAGTGCCGGATGTATAATTGATGATTGCCAGTTCTTCCGGTCTGTCTTTTCGGTAACAGATATGTTCAGGACGGAAGTTCTTTGGATAACGTTGTCCGTAAATGGCATTCCGGTGTTCGAAAGCGTATGTGAGCTTTTCGTTGCGCGACACTAAAGAGGAGAAATCTGCCAATGATGCAATACCTTCTAATAAAGGCATTGCATCCTCATTCAGGTTCTCCCAAGCTTGATCGCCTACAAAAAGTAGTTTGGCTTCAGAATGGTTGACGATATTATGAATATTGTCTGCTTTGAATTCATGCAAAATAGGAACAATCACAGCTCCATAAGTGATGGTGGCCAAGAAAGTAACTGCCCAATGAGCACTGTTACGTCCGCAAACCGCTATTTTATCTCCCGGCTGGATTCCGGCACTTTCCAAAACAATGTGAAATTTAGCAATTTTACGTGCTACATCCTTATATTGGAGGGTAATTCCTTTATAGTCGGTCAGGGCATCTCTGTCCCAGTTTTTGATGATACTTTGCTCAATATAATCAATGAACTGATGTTCTTGTTCCATTTTGTTTTTGCACATTTAGTTTAAAACTGCGCAAAATTAATATATCATTAACGTAAACCGAATTTTAAAATCAAGTTTTACGGTTAATTAACGAAGGAATTCTGATATAATTTTACATTTCTTTTCAAATGTTATTCAGAATCAGACTCTTCTTTGGATTTCTCGGAAATAAGCAGCAACTTATCTCCTTCGTGCAATTTCAATGTTCCGTTAGGGATCAGGAATTCATCTTTGCGTTTCACAATCATGACTAGTGTACCTTTTGGCAGGTTCATATCTTTCAATGTATCTGCCTCTTCCAGCATTTCGCGGGTGACAGTCATATCACTGAGATCAGAGTCAATCTCCTCAGGCAGTTCCACTCCGAAATCGTTTCCTGTCTTTGCCAAAGGTTCGGAGAGGTGTAATATGCGGGCTACAAAGGAAATTGTGGTTCCTTGTACGACCAATGAAACGATGGTAATGAAGAATACGATATTGAATATAATATTCGAACCCTCTACTCCTGCCACTACCGGATAAGTAGCAAAGATGATAGGAACTGCGCCGCGTAATCCTACCCAAGATACAAAAACGCGTGACTTCATTGTGATTTTCCGGAATGGGAGCAGGCAGAGGAATACGCTTAACGGGCGACCGATAAGAATCATGAATATACCGATCAGCAGAGCGACAGCGGCTACTTCTAGCATTTCGTGAGGATTGACTAGCAATCCCAGGCAGAGGAACATAATGATCTGGAACAGCCAGGTAAGCCCGTCCATGAACGTATAAATCTCCTTACGGTGCATAATTTTATTATTACCTACCATCATACCGGCGATGTATACAGCCAGATATCCATTACCTTTCATTAAATCGGTGATGGAGAAAGTGAAGAAAACGAATGCCAATAGCAGGATAGGATATAATGCCTGGTTATCGATATTAAGCTTGTTCAGCATTCGGATAGCCAGTTTCCCGAGTATATATCCTGCAGCAGCACCTACGATAAACTGAATGATAAAAGAAGCGGCAATAGCGCCGACTCCCATACCCGCTGATTGGATAAACTGTATCAGAACAATGGTAAGCATATAAGCCATCGGGTCATTACTTCCACTTTCCAACTCCAGCATAGGACGTAGGTTGTGCTTCAGATTCATCTTTTGCGAACGGAGAATAGCGAAGACCGAAGCCGAATCTGTGGAAGACATGGTAGAGGCCAACAATAGGGAAGTGGTGATAGGCAAATAAATGTTCGTCCAACTCATACCGGATAGCCACCAAATGAAGAGCCCCGTAAAAAGAGCTGTGAGCAATACTCCGACAGTGGATAAGACGATACCCGGTCCTAAAATAGGTTTGATTTCTTTGAATTTCGTGTCCATACCTCCTGAGAAAAGGATGATACTCAAGGCAACCATACCGATAAATTGGGCTTCTTTGGCATTATGGAATTGGAGACCGAGTCCGTCACTTCCGAATGCCATTCCTACAACGAGGAACAGTAACAAAGTAGGTACGCCGAAACGGTATCCGGTTTTTCCAACAACAATGCTGACGAAAAGTAAGATAGAACCAATAAGTAAGGTGTTTTCTGCTGTAAATATCATATGCTATATATTATAAAGTTATAAGAATGCCGCATTATTTTTCACTGTGCGAAGTTACATATATTTAGCAACAAATGAAATACCTGTTTTGATGTATTTTTGTCAAAAATGGTAGTTAAATTGTCTAAAAAAGTCAATCTGATACTCGGAAATAGCTAATTGTGAGAATATGAAAACAGGCTCGAATGATGCGATCTGCATGATTCGAGCCTGATTGATGAATATTTAGGATAAAATACTTATGACAAGAACTTCATATTGTATCGGTATTTTGCACAGCCAGCGGTCAATATAACCGTGTCGTTCGGCAGTTTTCGGGGTTACCGTAGCTGCTAGTATTGGCTTTATCCAGTTGTGCCATAGCGGATATTCCATGTTTGCCTGTTTCCAAAGTCAATTGAACTAATTCTTCTACTGTGATGTCGTTGCGGGTTAATTCGGCTAATGCGTGTTGCATAAAAGCGAAGATTTCCCCTTTCTTATATGAACGGGCGTGAAAATTAACTTCTTCCAGGTTAGCAGAGAGCTTTTCCGGAGTAATTCCCCGAAATAGCGGATTGTTGGTGAGGGTATGTATCATCATTATAAGTCATTGTAATTTGGTTTATAACCATTGGAACTTTAGTCCGAAAGACAAACTGAGATAATCACGAGGACGCAGATAACTGTTAGTAGCAGCACTGACCACATAAAGATCACAAGTACTGATCTCATAGAAAAATGTTACAGACTTGGCTAGAAACCTGCGTTGCGGGTCAATATCGTAAGTCAGGCGTTGTCCCATGAAAATGTGAAAACGTACTTTGCTTGAAAAACCATAATAACCTTTTGGATAGCGGTCCGGTTCATTTACCCAGAACTGATCCCCAAATACGGTATTCATGTATAGGCCACAAGTAAGAGGTTCTGTAGAGAATCCTTTTCCTATATTAATACTCCACGGCATATAGTTTTGTTTAAGAGTCATGGTTATTTTAGCCTTTTTTGAAGAATACTTCGGGATAAATCCAAGCAATAAATCAGTCTCCCATTGATTATGTTTTCCGTAATCCCATCCCGTACCAAAAGAAAGTAATCCCATGTTGCCGGCAAACTGTATCTTAGAGTGGGTAGGAATGATTCGTTCCCAATTTTTGCGGAAACGGTGAACCCGTTTATCGTAACGGGTATGTTTAACTTTTTTCGATGCAGCGGGCAATACGGAGTCTGCTTTAATAATCGTAAATAAAGAATCTCCGGCTTGGAAGGCGATAATTGAGTCAGCCTTGATGATGAAGCGCAGTGAATCGGCTTTATACGTGTTGATAATTGTATCTGTTCTGTAAGTAGCCGAGACCGGACCGGAGATAGAGAGAAGTATTGATAATACTCCCGTCCATAAAATATATTTAGTATTCAAACAATTCATAATCAGGATTTTCAGAGGTGCTTCCCGGAGCTATAGTGAATACCAGATAAGTACGGTAATCCATACAATCACTGGTTATATAATGTATTCCATCATCAAAGAGTATGTCATCCCGAAAATGATGGGTATGTGCAGCCGTGCAAAACTGTAGGCCCTTATACTGAGTGACATAGTGCTGGAAAACCTTTGCCACATTATCATTGAATACGCCTGTAAATGGGCGTGCATGCATACATACTACGCTTTTTTCAAATTCATCACTTCTGTTTGTTATCTCTTCTTCCATAAAGGTGAAGTTTGGAATGGGCTCGGAGTAGTCATACTCTAAAGCGTTTGTATTGAGACAGACGAACTTCACGTTGCCTGCTATAAAAGAGAAGTTGGTAGGACCGAACACTGTTTTATAAGTTTCTTCTCCTGTTCCCAGACAGTCATGATTTCCGATAAGGGCTACATAAGGTACTTTTAACCCGTTCATGATATCCCGTTGCCAGAGAAACTCTTTGGTCACTCCAAAATCACTCATATCTCCTCCATGAATTACAAAGTCAATATCATCCCGTTTATTGATCTCTTTTACGAAGTCCTCCGTTGCGTCATACCAGCGTTGTGAATCTCCCATTACAGCAAAATGGATTTCAGTTTTGCCTTTGCAATTTGCTTCTATCTTTTCCATATTATGTGCATTGACATTTGTCTCACCACTGATGTGGACATCGTACGGATGGTAATCTATCATACCGCATCCTGCGAGAAACAGGCACGATAAAAGCCAATATAAATTCTTTCTCAACATAGTTTAATCGTTTGCAGTTTTGAAAACTTTATGCAAATATAGAGTTTTCAATCGGATGGGCAATTGATAAATCCCTAATTAGGACTGATTGAACAATAAAAATGAGAAAATGAACAGTAACTATTCTTTATTCAGCTATCGGCTGTTGTTTCGATACTTTTTTAATATATATCATCAAGCTGATTACTGCTGTGATAAAGGCTAATGCATCCGACACCGGCATACTGATCCAAATACCTTTCAATCCCCACCAGTTCGGGAAAAGCAACAGGCAGGGCAGAAGATAAAGCAACTGTCGCGTCAGGGACAAGAAAATGCTTATTTTCGCTTTTCCGATACTTTGGAAGAAGTTACCGATAACAATCTGTGCTCCTACGAATGGGAACATAAGTACTGCCAAGCGAAGCCCTTCTACTGCCAGATCAATCAATTCGTCACTGTCTGTGAAGAGAGCTGATACGGCATGAGGGAATAGTTCGCAAATCAGAAATCCGCTACTAGTGATAACCACTCCTGAAAGAATTCCCAGTCGTAAAGTCTGTTTGACGCGATTAAGTTTCTGTGCTCCGAAGTTATAGCCGACAATCGGCTGCATTCCCATCGTCAATCCTAATACAATCATTACGTAAAGAGTCAGCAGCCGGTTGATGATACCATACGCACCGATAGCCATATCTCCTCCGTGTTCCTGTAGACTATTATTGATAATAATGACAATAATGCAAGCGCAAACATTCATTAAGAAAGGTGACATGCCGATAGCGAAAATGCTCTCTACGATTCTCCCTTTCATCTTCCAGATTGTTCCTTCGAAGTGCACTGTACTCTCTTTCTGCATGAAGTGACTTACCACCCATACCATGCCGATGAGCTGTGAAATAACCGTTGCCGTAGCAGCTCCCCGCATTCCCCATTCAAAGTGGAAGATAAAGATAGGAGCGAGGATGATATTGGCAACTACCGTCACCATCGATGTAAGCATTGCTTTCTTCGGATACCCGGTAGCGCGCATCACATTGTTCAATCCTATCATTGTATAAGTAATAGGAGTTCCCAACAAGATTACCTGCATGAAACTGCGTGCGTATGGAAGTGTGTCGTGACTGGCACCGAAAAACAGCAGGATATCATCGAGAAAGATAAAGGACAATATTCCGAAGAAGACAGAATTGGTGATACAAAGCATAAGCGTGTGTGACAGAATTTCCGTAGCACCTTTCAGATCCTTTTGTCCCAATCGAATAGAGGCAAGGGTTGATCCGCCTGCCGATACCAATGTACAGAAAGCGACTACGAGATTCATCAGAGGGAAACTGATAGCCAGTCCTGCAATGGCCATTGCCCCCACACCATGTCCGATGAAGATACTGTCAATAATGTTGTAGATAGAAGTAATCGTCATTCCGATAATGGCAGGAATGGAATATTGTAGCAGTAACTTGCCGATGCTTTCCTTTCCTAAGATGTGTGGGTCGTTCTTGCTCATACGTTGGTCGATTCGTTGGATAAATAAAAGTCGATTTGTTGGATAAAAACGTCCGTTACGTTTTTTTTAGCATTGCAAAGGTACAAATTATTTGTCTGATTCGATGATTATTCGGAACTTTGCAGGCATAGATACACAAGGTTTAACGTTTTAGGTAAAAAGAAAGTTTCATATGAATACAACGAAAACAATTGCGGCGCTGTTCGACTTTGACGGTGTTATTATGGATACGGAAACACAGTACACCGTCTTTTGGGACGAGCAGGGACGTAAATATCTGAATGAGAAAGATTTCGGACGCCGTATCAAAGGGCAGACGCTGACGCAAATCTACGAGAAATACTTTTCAGCTCTTCCGGAAGCCCGGCAGAAAATCACGGCAGACCTCAATGTTTTTGAGAAACAGATGTCCTATGAATATATTCCCGGAGTAGAAGTTTTTATCGCCGAACTCCGCCGTCATGGTGTGAAGATAGCCGTAGTAACCAGCTCTAATGAAGAGAAGATGCAGAACGTCTACAATGCTCATCCCGAGTTTCCGGCAATGGTAGACCGTATTCTTACCGGAGAGATGTTTGCCCGTTCCAAACCTGCTCCCGATTGTTTCCTTCTAGGGATGGAAGTATTTGGAGCTACTCCAGAAAAAACATACGTCTTTGAAGATTCTTTTCATGGTCTGCAGGCGGGAATGACTTCCGGTGCAACCGTGATCGGTCTCGCTACAACCAATTCCCGCGAAGCCATTACCGGAAAAGCACATTATATAATGGATGACTTTACCGGAATGAGTTATGAGAAATTGCTGTCTCTGACAAGGGATTGAGAGGATTTTTTGCATTTCCTTCTCTGTTATGAATTAAATGTTATAACTTTGCCCTCGATTTTCGGGTAGCGCCAATGCTGCCTCGATTTTAATTTTTAATTTATAATTTTTAATTAGAAAGAAATGGCTGGTTATATATCAGATGACACAAGAAAGGTGACGACACATCGCTTGGTTGAAATGAAACAGAGAGGCGAAAAGATTTCAATGCTTACTTCCTACGATTACACGATGGCGCAGATTGTGGACGGTGCGGGGATAGACGTAATCCTTGTAGGCGATTCTGCTTCCAATGTAATGGCAGGTAACGTGACTACATTGCCTATCACGCTTGACCAGATGATCTATCATGCAAAATCTGTGGTGCGTGGTGTAAAACGTGCTATGGTGGTGGTGGATATGCCTTTCGGTTCCTATCAAGGCAATGAGATGGAAGGTCTTGCTTCCGCTATCCGCATCATGAAAGAAAGTCATGCTGACGCTTTGAAGATGGAAGGCGGAGAAGAAATCATCGATACGGTGAGACGCATTGTCGGTGCAGGTATTCCGGTGATGGGACATTTGGGATTAATGCCGCAGTCTATCAACAAATACGGAACCTATACCGTGCGCGCCAAAGATGATGCCGAAGCGGAGAAATTGATTCGTGACGCTCATTTGCTGGAAGAAGCAGGTTGTTTCGCTATTGTTCTTGAAAAGATTCCCGCAACCCTTGCAGAACGTGTAGCCGGTGAGTTGACTATACCTATTATTGGTATCGGTGCCGGTGGACATGTAGATGGCCAGGTGTTGGTGATTCAGGATATGTTGGGCATGAATAATGGTTTCCGTCCCCGTTTCTTGCGTCGTTATGCCGATTTGTACACAGTGATGACCGATGCTATCAGTCGTTATGTGTCCGACGTTAAGAACTGCTACTTCCCCAACGAGAAGGAACAATATTAAAGCAATATATGGCAGTTACATTGTGGACAGCGCATTTTATACGGATATGTATAGCTAATTTGCTGTTGTTTGTGTCCTTGTATGTGTTATTTCCGGTACTCTCCGTTGAGATGGCAGACCGTCTCGGAGTGCCGGTGGCACAGACAGGAGTAATCTTTCTTTTTTTTACATTGGGAATGTTCCTGATTGGTCCTTTCCATGCCTATTTGGTGGACGCTTACAAACGGAAGCACGTATATATATATGCTTTCGCTCTTATGGTGGTGGCGGCGGTAGGCTATGCGTTTGTGACGAACCTTACGGAACTTATCCTGCTAAGCACTGTACAAGGATTGGCGTTCGGTGTAGCCACTACTGCGGGTATCACGTTGGCTATCGACATCACCAACTCTACGCTCCGTAGCGCAGGGAATGTCAGTTTTTCGTGGGTAGCCCGTTTGGGAATGATTCTAGGTATCGTTCTCGGAGTTTGGCTTTATCAGAGTTATCCAATCCGGAATTTGCTGTATGTATCCGTTATTGCCGGAGTGTTAGGGATTCTTGTCGTATCGGGAATATATGTACCTTTCCGTGCACCGATTGTCACTAGACTTTATTCTTTTGACCGTTTTCTACTGTTGCGTAGTTGGATTCCGGCTATCAATATGATTCTGGTTACGTTTGTTCCGGGATTGCTGATGCCTCTTGTACATCCTTTCCTGAATGATTCCATATTGGGAAATACAGGTGTTTCAGTGCCTTTCTTTGTAGGAGTGGGGGGCGGTTACTTGGTATCTCTCTTGTTTGCTCGCCTCTTTTTCCTGAAAGAAAAAACATTGAGACAGGTAATTATGGGGCTTGGACTAGAGATTCTTGCCATATCATTGTTGAATAGTACTCCGATAGGCGTTTCTTCCATGCTCCTGGGACTTGGATTAGGTTTTGTCATGCCGGAGTTCCTGATTATGTTTGTGAAGCTATCCCATCATTGTCAACGGGGAACTGCAAATACCACTCATTTATTGGCTAGTGAAATGGGGATTTCTTTAGGTATCGCAGCTGCCTGCTGTATGGAGCTGGATACAGACAAAATGCTTCATATCGGTCAGATAGCAGCTTCGATAGCTTTGATATTCTTTGTTTTGGTGACTTATCCTTATTATAAAAGGAAGAAAGTGCGATAGAATTCTTCATCACAGATTAACACAGATTTTCACAGATTAAAGAAAGAAAAGGCAAAATGCAGGATTGTGAAATTAATGCAATTTATTTTGCACTCAGTCCCTTCGGAGCGGATATACTGTATCTTGTCTTTTTAATCTGTGAGAATCTGTGTTAATCTGTGGTGAAAAAATTAGTTCCGGCTCACTTGTTTCACTCCTTTTACAGTTCTTAGCTTTTTGATTAGCGCTTCCAGGCGACCTGTATCTCCAACCATGACCGTTAGTGTACCGGAGAACAGTCCGTCGTTTGAATCGATTCCTATGGAGCGTAGTGTGATTCCATTTTCCTTAGATATGATAGAAGTAATATTCGTCACAATGCCGATATCATCGTGCCCTACGACGCGCAGCGTAATGGGATACTGTGTCCCTTCCGATTTGCCTGCCCAACGGGCTTTCACAATTCGATAACCAAAACGTTCACGCATCTGATTGGCGTTCGGGCAGTCTGCCCGGTGAATCTTTATCCCGCCGCTTACCGTTACGAAACCGAATACATCATCACCATAGATAGGATTACAACATTTCGCCAATTTGAATTCTAATCCTTTTAGATTCTGGTCGATTACGAGCACATCCTCTTTGGAAGTAGTCTCTTCCTGTGCCGCTTGCAGGTTGTACCCTTCAGCACTGCGGTAGACTATTTCGTCGCGCGTGTCGTTGTCCCGTTTCTGCTGCTCCACATATTTGTCCAGAATCTCGTTTACATCCAGCACACCATCAGCGATCTTTTGATAGAACTCCGTCACGTTTTTAAAGCCCAAACGCTTGATGAGGCGCATCATGGTCGCTTCATCATATTCCAGTTTGCGGTTTTTGAATTTTCGTTCAAGTGTTTCCTTTGCAAAGTCATGTTGGCGTGCCACCATTTCTTTGAGCGCCTGCCGTATCTTCGTGCGGGCTTTGGAGGTAGTTACGATGTTCAGCCAGTCCTGTTTCGGAGTTTGGGTATTTGAAGTCATGATTTCCACCTGGTCGCCACTGTTCAACTTCTGCTTCAGTTGGACATTCTTGCCGTTTACTTTAGCACCGATACATTTGCATCCCAGTTTGCTATGGATATGAAAGGCAAAGTCGAGTACCGTAGCCCCTTTTGCCAACTTGAACAAATCCCCTTTAGGAGTGAACACGAAAACCTCGTCCTCGTAAAGATCCATCTTGAACTGATCCATCATCTTCATTGAGTCGTTGTCTGCATTCTCCAACGCCTCCCGTACCGAAGTCAGCCATTCGTCCAGGCCCGTTTCTCCTTTGATACCTTTATATCTCCAGTGCGCGGCCAGTCCCCGTTCGGCAATCTCATCCATGCGGCGGGTACGTATCTGCACTTCCACCCATTTCCCTTCCGGTCCCATTACGGTGATATGCAATGACTCGTAACCGTTGCTTTTCGGAATCGACAGCCAGTCGCGCAGACGCTTCGGGTTAGGCTGATACATATCCGTCACGATAGAATATACCTGCCAGCATTCCTGCTTTTCTTTTGCCGGGTCAGGTTCCGAATCCAGGATAATGCGGATAGCGAACAGATCATAAATACCCTCAAACGGGGTTTTCTGCTTCTGTATCTTGTTCCATATCGAATGAATGGACTTGGTACGTCCTTTGATGTCGAACTTCAAGCCCGCTTCTGTCACTTTCTTCTTGATCGGTTCGATAAAGGCAGCGATATACTTGTCGCGTGACGCCTTCGTTTCGTTCAACTTATCCTTTATAAAATAATAAGTATCCCGTTGTGTGTATTTCAGCGACAAGTCTTCCAATTCCGATTTCAGCTTATAGAGCCCCAGCTTATGTGCCAACGGAGCATACAGATAAGCAGCCTCGTTGGCCACCTTTATCCGGTCTTCCTCGTTTCCCGTATCCTTGATTTGGCGCATTACATTCACACGGTCGGCTATCATAATCAGGATCACACGCATATCTTCGGCAAAGGAGAGCAGAAGGTTACGGAAATTCTCCGACTCTATTGCCGGGCTCTTCGCATACAATTCATTCGTTTTCACCAATCCCTTGATGATACTTGCCACATCCTCTCCGTATTCTACGCTTACCTCGTCGATAGACAGAATATGCGTTTTTACAATCTCGTGCAGCATGATACCGATAAGGCACGAACCTTTCATTCCGATTTCTTCGGCTACGATGACTGCCGTTTGCAGATCTTTGATAACGGGATTCATCCCGAAGTTATTGCGTTGCAGCCCGTTATATTGGGCAGCTTTGATAAGATGATTCTTTAATTTTTGGCAATCCTTCCAGGAAATACTGTCTCCGGCAGATTGCATCAAGTGCCGATAGAGTGAAAAAAGCTCCTTTTTTTCCTCTGATGTAAAAAAGTCGTTCATATTCAATCTTGTTAATTCGATGTAAAATTACTTTTTTTATTGGTTATTCGGCAAGAAGTAAATAACATTTTGTATTTTTGGGCATCAATTAATAAAATTAGATATTATGATAACGACACAGGACAAAGAGTTGCTTGCCAAGAAAGGCATTACGGAAGCGCAAATAGCAGAGCAACTGGCTTGCTTCCAGACAGGTTTCCCTTATCTGAAACTGGATGCGGCTGCTTCCATTGAAAGAGGTATATTGGCTCCCAATGCAGAAGAACAGAAAGCTTATCTGGCAGCGTGGGACGCATATACAAACACGGATAAGACAATTGTGAAGTTCGTACCGGCTTCGGGTGCTGCAAGTCGTATGTTCAAGAACCTATTCGAGTTCCTTTCTGCTGATTATGACAAACCGACAACCAAGTTTGAACAAGCATTCTTTGCCGGTATCAAGGATTTTGCTTTTTATGACGATCTCGATGCTGCTTGCCGATGCATTACCGGGAAGAATATCGCCGGGTTGATGGAAGAAGGCAATTATAAAGCTGTGGTATCCGCATTGCTCGAAACTGCCGGCTTGAATTATGGTGCACTGCCGAAAGGTCTGCTCAAATTCCATAAATATCCCGAAGGCGCACGCACTCCATTAGAGGAACATTTGGCTGAAGGCGCCATGTATGCAGCCGGAAAGAGTGGCAAAGTGAACGTACATTTTACCGTGTCTGCCGAACACCGCGAACTTTTCAAGAAATTGGTGGAAGAGAAAGCCGGTGAGTTTGCCAAACGTTATGGAGTGGATTATAATATCACCTTCTCCGAACAGAAGCCGAGTACCGATACGATTGCCGCTGATATGGACAACCAGCCGTTCCGTGATAACGGCAAACTCTTGTTCCGTCCGGGTGGTCATGGAGCATTGATCGAGAATCTGAACGATCTCGATGCGGATGTTATCTTCATCAAGAACATCGACAATGTAGTTCCCGATAAACTGAAAGCGGACACCGTTACTTATAAAAAACTGATTGCCGGTGTACTCGTTACCTTACAAAAACAGGCATTCGAATATCTCGAACTGCTCGACAGCGGAAAATATACGCACGAACAGATGATGGAAATGCTGCAATTCCTGCAAAAGAAACTTTTCTGCAAGAATCCGGAAACGAAAGATCTCGAAGATTCAGTGCTTGCTATTTACTTGAAGAACAAATTGAACCGTCCAATGCGCGTTTGCGGAATGGTGAAGAATGTGGGTGAACCGGGTGGCGGTCCGTTCCTGGCATACAACAGTGACGGAACGATCTCTCTTCAAATTCTTGAGAGCTCGCAGATCGACATGAACGATCCGCAGAAAAAGGAAATGTTCGAGAAGGGTACGCACTTCAATCCGGTGGACTTAGTATGTGCCGTGCGTGATTATAAAGGTCATAAGTTCGATTTGGTGAAATACGTAGACAAGGCGACCGGCTTTATTTCTTATAAGTCGAAAAACGGCAAGGAGCTGAAAGCCCTCGAACTTCCCGGTTTGTGGAATGGTGCGATGAGTGATTGGAACACTGTTTTTGTAGAAGTACCGCTTTCCACTTTCAACCCGGTAAAAACAGTGAACGACCTGTTGCGTGAGCAACATCAGTAATTTATTCACATAGAGGATACAAAGGACACAGAGTTTTTTCGGTAAGGTAAGACCGGAAGCAATGGAATCAATTGCATTAATCCGGTGAAAAAGTTCTATAAAAACTCTATAAAATCTCTGTGTCCTCTGTGTCCTCTGTGGTGAAACTTAAAAAAGAGTGTTTAGAATGAATCAAATAGAGAAGATCATCGATATTGCTACTTGGAACAGAAGAGAACATTACGAACATTTCAGTGCTTTTGACGATCCGTTTTTCGGAGTGACCGTTCAGGTAGACTGTACGCGCACGTATCAGGAAGCCAAAGCCAAAGGTATATCCTTTTCCCTGTTAGTCCTCCACCGGATAACGACTGCCGCTGCTGCGGTAGAAGAATTCCGTTACCGCATCGAAGGCGATAAAGTGGTGTGCTATGACAGCCTTCTGCCCGAAGCCACTGTAGGTCGTGCCGACCATACTTTTTCTTTTGCCGCCTTTGAATACGATCCGGACGAACTCGTCTTTATCCGCCGGGCAAAAGCAGAGATGGAACGTTTGCAAGCCACTACGGGACTCAACAAGGGAGGTACTTTCCATCCCAATGCCATACATTATTCGGCAGTGCCGTGGCTCTCATTTACCGACATGAAGCACCCCACCAATATGCGCTCGGGCGACAGTGTCCCCAAAATCTCCACCGGAAAGTATTTCCGCAACGGAGAAAGACTGATGATGCCCGTTTCCGTAACTTGCCATCATGGATTGATGGACGGCTATCATGTGGCACAGTTTATTGAGAAGCTCCATTTGTAACTTCCGTTCAGAAAAGACTAACCAGACTATTTATGAGAGTAAAGATACCCGTATGGAAAATCGTTGTAATCTGTTCCGCCTTGCTTTTCCCCTTCACTTCGCTTTGTGCGCAGGAGGCAGACCAACCTTTCATTCACCGGTTGGGGATAGAGGCACGGCCACAATACGTATTCCCCACCAATCCTTTCCTGCAAGGTGAGAACGAACGGTGGAAACCCATCCGGAATTCATTTGCCGCTCATCTGAAATATTCTTTCAAGTATCGTCCCAACACCTGTGCTGACCGCATCTATGGCGGAGCCTATCAAGGTTTCGGCTTGGCCTTCACCACCTTTGGCGATAAAAAGCAGTTGGGTGATCCGATGACGTTCTACGTCTTTCAAGGTGCACGCATTGCCCGTTTCCATCCCCGCCTTTCACTCAATTACGAATGGAACTTCGGTATCTCTGCCGGATGGCAGCCTTATGACAACGATTACAACTCCTACAACGGAGCCGTAGGCTCACGGGTGAATGCCTACCTCAACGCAGGTATCTACCTTAACTGGTCGCTTTCCCGTTATTTCGACTTTATCATCGGCGGAGACTTCACGCATTTCTCCAACGGCAACACCAAGTTTCCTAATGCAGGTGTCAACACCACCGGAGCGAAAATCGGACTGGTGTACAACTTCAACCGGGAAGAAGCCGACCTCACTAAATCATTGGTTCATCCCTACGTTCCCCGTTTTCCGCGACACATCAGTTATGACCTTGTGTTGTTCGGCTCGTGGCGCCGCAAAGGTGTCTATGTAGGCGAGAAACAGATTGCATCACCGGGCAGCTATCCTGTGGCGGGATTCAACTTTGCTCCGATGTATAACCTCAACTATAAGCTGCGTTTCGGGATTTCGCTGGATGGTGTCTATGACGGTAGTGCCAATGTATACACCGAAGATGCGCTGGTGGAGTACGATGCAGGCAGCGGTTCCTCCCGTCGTAAATTTCTTGTGCCGGGCATCCAGCATCAGCTTGCGTTGGGACTTTCCGGACGGGCCGAATACGTGATGCCGTTTTTTACCATC
This sequence comes from uncultured Bacteroides sp., assembly GCA_900556625.1. Taxonomy (GTDB): domain Bacteria; phylum Bacteroidota; class Bacteroidia; order Bacteroidales; family Bacteroidaceae; genus Bacteroides. The sequence goes on from USPQ01000048.1 coordinate 15,493, forward strand.
GGTGTCGGCTTGGGAACGAATGTGCTGGGGCGTGGCGATTTACGCGGACTGTATCAGGTCTTTGCGTTGAAGATCAACGTCACCCGGAATTCATTCCTTCACATTGGCTACAATCTCCAGAATTTCCAGACCCCTAATTATCTGATGCTCGGTCTTGGTTTCCGTTTTAATAATAAATATCCTAAAGTACGTCATTAACTCCCAATACACCATTCCCCCAAATGGAAAATATCATTCGTAAAATCAAGCAAATCTATCCGGTTTCCGACGAAGCACTTCAAGCGCTTCAGGCGAATATGGAATTAAGGTATTATCCCAAAGATACCCGTATCGTTCAGTCAGGTGTCACAGACCGTCTGGTTTATTTTATTGAAGAGGGTATCACCCGTTCCGTATTCCACCACAACGGAGAGGACACCACTACGTGGTTCAGTCAGGAGGGCGACGTTACGTTCGGCATGGATTCGCTCTACTATCAGCAACCATCGGTAGAAAGCGTTGAAACGCTTTCCGATTGCAAAATCTACGTCATCCACATCGACAAGCTGAATGCCCTTTACGAAACATATATCGACATAGCCAACTGGGGAAGAATCCTGCATCAGAATGTGAATAAGGAGCTTAGCCATATGTTTGTGGAGCGCCTTCAACTTTCGCCCAAAGAACGTTACGAACAGTTCAACCGTCGCTATCCCGGACTGATAAACCGAGTGAAACTGAAATATGTGGCTGCTTTTCTGGGCATTTCCATCTATACCCTTAGCCGGGTACGTGCTAAAAAATAGCGATTAGCCGGGCTTTTTTGCTTTAGAGCAAAGAAACTTCGTAGCGCAAACCGTATCTTTGCCCTCTGAAAATACTAACTTACTAATAGAAAAACAAATGTCGAACATTTCTGCTTCAGCCTTTTCAGATACTAAGGCTCATTATGAACTTCTTGACGGACTTCGCGGTGTGGCAGCTTTTATGGTGATATGGTATCACGTATTCGAGGGCTTCGCTTTTGCCGGTAATAGTGCTATTGAAACTCTGAATCACGGATATTTAGCCGTGGATTTCTTTTTTATCCTTTCGGGTTTTGTGATCGGTTACGCTTACGACGACCGTTGGGGTAAGAGTCTCACCATGAAAGATTTCTTTAAACGCCGGTTGATACGTCTTCATCCTATGGTTGTTCTGGGGGCTGTTCTGGGAGCTATCACGTTCTGCATTCAGGGTTCTGTGCAATGGGATGGAACGCACGTTGCCATATCCATGGTGATGTTGTCTCTTCTTTGCACGATATTTTTCATTCCTGCCATGCCGGGTGCGGGCTATGAGGTTCGTGGCAATGGCGAGATGTTTCCGTTGAACGGGCCGTGCTGGTCGTTGTTTTTCGAGTATATAGGCAATATCCTTTATGCGTTATTCATTCGCCGTCTGTCTAATAAGGCGTTGGCTGTGATGGTGGTATTGCTGGGGGTGGCGTTGACGTTGTTCGCCATCTTTGATGTCTCCACTTATGGAAACATTGGGGTAGGATGGACGTTGGATGGCGTGAACTTTCTGGGCGGATCATTGAGAATGCTTTTCCCTTTCTCTTTAGGTATGCTTTTATCCCGCAACTTCAAACCTGTGAAAGTGAAAGGCGCTTTCTGGATATGTACCCTTGCATTGATTGCCCTGTTTTCCGTTCCTTATTTGGAGGGTGCAGAGCCGGTTTGTACGAACGGTGTGTATGAAGCGTTTTGCATTGTCATTGCTTTTCCTATCCTTGTGTGGCTGGGTGCGTCGGGAAGTACGACGGATAAGCAGTCAACGCAGATATGTAAGTTCTTGGGAGATATATCTTATCCGATCTACGTGATACACTATCCGTTGATGTATCTGTTCTATGCATGGCTGATTAAAAATCAACTCTATACGCTGGGTGAGACTTGGCAGGTAGCTTTATGTGTTTATGCATTGTGCATTGTACTGGCTTATCTAAGCTTGAAATTCTATGACGAACCTTTACGTAAGTATTTGGCAAAGCGTTTTTTGAGCAAGAAACGATAGGCGGTAGTTTTTTATAAAGAAAATAAAAAGAGGGTATCCGTGGACACCCTCTTTTTATTTTCTCTATTATTCTTCTAATTCTCCATGATTCCTTATTTTCCTTCCGGTTTTAATAAACCTCTACTTTCTCGGCAATTCTCTTGGCCTTATCACGCAGGGCATCCAAATCGGCATTCAGCGGAGCATAGCAAAGCACTACTCCCATGCGGCGGTTGACGCGGGTAAACGGTTTGCCGAATATGCGGAGGTAGGTATCTTCTTCTTTCGTCACTTCTTCCATGCCACGATATTGCGGGCGTTCCTGGCTGGCAATCGGGGAAAGGATCACAGCGCTTGCGCCTATCCGTTCTTGTTTGATGCCGGGAATAGGCAGACCGAGTACGGCACGTAAATGTAGCTCGAACTCATTCAGGTTTTGTGTACCCGCCAATGTCACCATGCCAGTATCATGCGGACGAGGAGAAAGTTCGGAGAAATAAACTCCGTTCTCGTGGCTTAGGAAGAACTCAACTCCCCAAAGTCCTGCGCCTGTCAATGCACGGGTTACTTTTTCGGCCATCTCTTCCGCTTCTTTCAAATGGGCGGGATCAATATGTGCGGGCTGGAAACTTTCACGATAGTCGCCACCTTTCTGCACGTGTCCGATGGGAGGGCAGAAGAGGGTAGGACCGTTCTTTTGGGTAACGGTGAGCAGGGTGATTTCGCTGTCGAACTTGATAAATTCTTCAATGATAAGCTCACGGATATCGCCACGACTGCCACTGCATCCGTATTCCCAGGCGTGTTCGAGTTCGTCGGCACTTTTCACAAGCGATTGTCCTTTGCCGGAAGAAGACATCAACGGTTTAACGACACAAGGGAAGCCGATTTTATCGGCAGCTTCTTTCAGTTCTTCCAGGGTTTTGGCATAGAAGTATTTGGCTGTTTTCAGTCCGAGTTCTTGGGCGGCAAGGTCGCGAATGGCTTTACGGTTCATGGTGAAGTTCACGGCACGAGCACTGGGAACTACCTGAATGCCTTCTTTTTCGAAGTCGTATAAACGTTCTGTGCGAATTGCCTCAATCTCCGGAACGATAATGTCCGGACGATGCTTCTTCACTACGCGTTCCAATTCTTCACCGTTCAGCATATCGAATATTTCAAATTCATCGGCCACTTGCATAGCCGGTGCTCCTGCATAGGAGTCGCAAGCAATGATGTGCTGGCCTTTACGTTGAGCTGAAATTACAAATTCTTTTCCTAGTTCGCCGGAACCGAGTAACAGTATTTTCTTCATCATTTTGAGTGTTTTATATTAGTAGTGCAAAATTACAGTAAAAAATGGATAATATACATATTATCGGTGTATTTAAATTTTTGTTTTATGAATATGATGTGAACTTTAGTGCGGAAATGCAGAATATGGAGAAATGGATAATTGAAAAATAGAGCCCCACCTTTAAACTTTATTAAGGAATATCCGGAAAATGGAATTTATAGTGCTCGAGCACAAAACTAGTTGTTCTTGCCACTATTTTGTAAAATTGCTAATCCGTTGATTTTTAACAAAGAGATAGGAAACTGAATGAGTGTTTTTAGTTTATTGATGAATTATTATCTTCAAGCTTGTTTTGGTATTGATTTGTAGTTGAATTTTGTCTAAATTGGTCAATTTGTAGTTATTGTAGGTCTAATAAGTGTTATCGAACAACAAATAATGAAAAAGGAAGAACAATGACACAGAATTGTTTCTACATTTGCGCAGTTGTTTATTTAACTATTTCTAAGGGCAGAAGTTTATCTGATATAGAAAATAGTTGAACAAAAGCTGAACTTAGCTGTTATTATAATAGTGAAACAGGTAAAACGCGAAACGTTCCTTGTCATACTATTTTTTCAAGAGGAATAGAGAAGAATAATATAAATAAAAGATTGCTTATGTCACAGATTATCGGACATATCTCGCAGGTGATCGGCCCTGTGGTCGATGTGTACTTTGAGGGTACGGATGCAGAATTGGTGCTGCCAAGCATCCACGACGCACTGGAGATAAAGAGGCCAAACGGCAAAATACTGGTTGTAGAAGTTCAGCAACATATCGGCGAAAATACGGTGCGTACCGTAGCGATGGACAGTACTGACGGACTTCAGAGAGGCATGAAAGTGTATCCCACCGGAGGCCCGATCACGATGCCGATTGGCGAACAGATTAAAGGACGACTGATGAACGTAGTCGGTGATTCGATCGACGGTATGAAAGGACTCGACCGCAAAGGTGCATATTCCATTCACCGCGACCCCCCTAAGTTTGAGGATTTGACTACTGTGCAAGAGGTGCTCTTCACAGGTATCAAAGTGATCGACCTGCTCGAACCGTATGCCAAAGGTGGTAAAATCGGTTTGTTCGGCGGTGCCGGTGTAGG
>USPQ01000049.1 GCA_900556625.1 uncultured Bacteroides sp.
GTTTATAATAAACTATCCAAAAGTTTATTATAAACAGAAATCAAGTTTATTAATAGCGGAATAGCTGGTTGTAAAAATAGAGAAAACTGCATTATAGAATAGAAGAGCATCGAAAAGCGTATCCGTTTACGAAGTAATATAAGATAACATTTTTCATTTCTTCCAAATATGCAGATACAATCTTCAGGATTAACACCCTCAAACTCCACAAAAGGAATATCCCCCTATTTTTTCGATTATCCGGTACTACTAAAGAGAATACATTTAATCTGCTACCGCTAATGTCAGCACACTTATCCGTATACCCTCTACTTCCATGATCCGGGAAGCACATGCTACGGTAGTCGCTCCCGTTGTCAACACATCATCCACTATTAACACGTGTTTTCCAATCAAGGATTCAGCATGATGCAATTCGAAGATTCCCTCTACATTCTCCCAACGTTCAAAAATAGATTTACGCGTTTGCGTTTCCGTATATTTCCGACGTACAACAGCTTCCGTATCGACGGGGATTCCAGTCACGGCAGCAATTCCCCGCGCTATCCATTCACTCTGATTATAGCCACGGATGCGTTGTTTCGTCTCATGCAGCGGAATCGGAATTATCACATCGATTCCCTGAAAGAAACCGGACTCTATCAATTCCGCAGCCATGTATCGTCCCATGATGGCTCCTATCTCTTTCTGCCCCCCATATTTAAGCAAATGTAGTATCCGTCGAAAATCACTCCCTTTCCGATAGTAGAAAAAAGACGTAGCCCGTTCCAAAGGAAACTTTCCCCAGAATAGTAACTCAACCGGATTATCTCTTCGAAGATGATAATCGGTACGTGGTAAATCCATATTACACACAGCACAAATACATTCTTCCCCTTTTGCCAATGCCCTGCCGCAGACAACGCAACAACGAGGGAATAAGAGGGAAAGAAATGCCCCAAACCATTCTTTAACAAGAAATGTGTGTTTCATAATCATAGAGAATCGAAGGCTACAATATCGTTACATATCCAATGGAGGGACTTCCGCAATAAGCTGTTGATATACAGAATGCAAATATCCGTTAGTCGCTATAATATGATGGCCGTCCATGAAGTGTCCGTTACCGCAAAAATCGGTAACCCGCCCACCGGCTTCCTGCACAATCAAAGCCGCTGCCGAATAATCCCATTTTCCGAGAAAAGCTTCCGCCCACGCATCAAAACGCCCCATAGCAACATAACAAATCGCGGCAGCGGCAGAGCCATTCATACGAATGCCGCCCACTACTCCGTAAAGTTTATCTATCAAGTGGAGAGCTGTCTGTTTGTATTGTTGGGCATTATATGGCAACTCAGCAAAGACAAATGCATCTTTTATATCCCGAACACCTGAAACGTGTATTTCTTCCCCGTTCATAAAGGCCCTTCCCCCTCTCCATGCACAGAAACATTCGTCCCGGCAAACTTCATATACAACACCCAAGAGCAGTTCGGTGCGACTACGCAAAGCAATACATACACAGTAAGGAGCCTCATCGTGAATATAATTCGTTGTTCCGTCCAGCGGATCAATAACCCAGCAATAAGGTTCATCCTGATAAGTAGCAGAGCCTTCCTCCGTTATAAAGCCAGCTTCGGGTAACAAAGCGGAAAGAGCCTTAACTATCCGTACCTCTGATTCTTTATCTACATAAGACACATAATCGTGTGCATGTTTCTCCACCACACTCTCACGACGGAAATTCTTCCGCTCTTCTTTCAAAAAATGCCCGGCTTCGGTTGCGATACGGCATACATCGCCTGTGAGCTGTTTTAAATCCAACATTTCTTCTTTAATATTAAATAAATGTGCTTCGAAGGTATAGTTTTTCCCGTAAAAACATGGAAAGAAAATAATATTTTCTCATTAAATGTACAAAATAACACCTTTACCTAAAAATATTAATAACTTTGAATGTATAATTTTATTCGAAGAACTGAAGTTTATCATTCGAAGGACTAGAGTTCTTCGAATGATAGAGTATAGTTAATGTTGCAAAGAACTCATTAATATTTAGAGACAAATCCGGTCTGAGTCCGCTTAAACCGGATTTGTTAATTTCTTGAATAACTTGCTTTTTTCACAGAAATTCCCGAATATTGCAATCTAATACTAATTGAAAGGACTTTCATGAAAAGAGTCGATTCCGTTATCTCCCTAATATACTCTTTATCAAAATCAGAAAAGAAACACTTCTCCTTGCAGGTCGTTAAAGACAAGGAGGAGAAGGACTATCTTGTGATTTACGACATTATCACGAAGAGTAAACAACCCAACGGAAATACAGTGAAAGAAGAATTTTATAAGCGCAGGCCGAGAGGCTCCTTCGAAGTATCCATTCAATATTTATATGAGAAACTGGTAGACACGCTGCTCACATTAAGGAAGAAGAAAGACATCTATTATGATCTGCTGAATGATCTATGCAAAGCCCGTATGTTGTATGAGCGCTCTCTGTTCGAAGAATGTTTCGAGATTCTATCCAACACGATTGAGCAAGCTCAATTCTACGAAAACAATGAGATACTGACAATTGCCCAAAAACAGGAACTGGAATATCTGCTACGGCTGAATTTCCCCAACATGACAGAACAGGAGCTTTTTCATAAACATTTTATCCAGAATGAATCTTTAAAGAAAATCCGAAAAATAACGGAGCAATCTTCTCTGCACAATTTACTAAAATACCGCCTCTCTCATATCGGCTCCATACGAACTGCGAAGCAAAAACAAGATATGAACGACCTTATGGTCAACGAGCTATATATAGCCGCTTCTTCAGACGCGGAAGGAAACTTTGAATTAACACGAAACCATAAACTCTTTCAAGCAAACTATCTAATGGGGGCGGGAGATTACCGAGCTGCCCTAAATTCATACAAAGAGCTTAACTCATTATTTGAACAGAATCAGCAATTCTGGTCGAATCCCCCCATTTACTATTTATCTGTACTTGAAGGAGTACTCGGTAGTCTGCGGTCGGTTGGAAATTATAATGAGATACCCTATTTCCTGGAGAAATTAAGAAAGTTAATCGCAGAGGATTCTTCATTGGAATTTAAGGTAAATGCAACTTGCCTGCTTTTCCAATATGAGCTATTTCCTTACCTCGACAAAGGGAACTTTGCTGAATGTACAGAACTCATGAGCCGTTATCAGGAAACACTTTATGATAAAGAAGCATGGTTAAGTCCGATTCGTAAAAGCGAGCTATTACTTTACACAACCCTCATACACATCGGGAACCAAAATTACAAGGCCGCAAAAAAATATATCAGTAATGCCATTATAGATCATAATATCAAATACCTGCCATTAATGAGAACCATTCGTCTGGTTCGTCTTATAGCTTACTATGAGACACAAGAATTTGAATTGATACGACACGAATCCCGTTCTATTACCCGCAGCCTGTCTTCTCCCAAAGAGCAGACTTTCAAAACAGAGCATACGGTTTTATGGTTCTTAAATAAAAGTAATCTGCCTATTCTAAGAAAAGACCGGGAAGATTTCTGGGAAAAGTTATATCCCGAAATTCATGAATTATACAATGATAAATACGAAAATCAGCTATTACGCATTTTCGATTTTACCGCATGGATAGAATCAAAAATACGAAAAGAAAAACTGTCTGATGTTCTTAAACGGCACACAAATGCTAAAGAAATCTAAAAAGAAAAAGCAGATCATCTAAACTCACAACACTAAAACGCTCTCCTTATTTTCACTTTATCCGTTTGTAATTATATAATTCCACACAACAATACAATCCATAAATTATTTTTAAACAGGATATTTCATCCTAAATATATAATTTGAAATTATATAAATGGAATATTAATGTAAAAAACGACGCGTTATTATTCCTTTTATTTGCATCATCTTAATTATTAATATTATGGAAACTATATCTAGCAATCGACCCAAAATCGTAGTTATCGGAAGCTGTAATACCGATATGGTTGTGAAAGCCAACAGACTACCTGTCCCCGGAGAAACCATTCTAGGTGGAACTTTCTATATGAACCCCGGAGGAAAAGGAGCCAATCAGGCAATCGCAGCGGCCCGGTTGGGAGCGGAAGTCACCTTTATCTCCAAAATTGGTTACGATCTATTCGGGCTGCAAGCTTTGGAAATATACAGATCTGAGAAAATCAATACTGAATTTATATTCACCGATCAGAAAAGCCCGTCAGGAGTAGCTCTTATTTCTGTCGATTCGTTTGGTGAAAACAGTATTATTGTAGCACCGGGTGCCAGCCGTTCGCTTTCAACAGAAGATATCAATAAAGCGGAAGAAAAAATCAAGGAAGCCGATATTATACTCATGCAGCTTGAAGTTCCGATAGATACAGTAGAGTACGCGGCTACTATTGCCAACCGATACGGTAAGAAAGTAATACTCAATCCAGCGCCTGCCTCTACGTTGAGCAACTCCTTTTTAAATAATGTACATACTATATTGCCTAATCGTATAGAAGCAGAAATGCTATCAGGAATAAAAGTAATGGATGTTGAGAGTGCGCACCGGGCAGCTAAAGCTATCGGAGAGAAAGGTATAGAAAATGTTGTCATTACTTTGGGAAAAGACGGAGCCTACGTGAAAGAAAAGGACGAATATACCATGATTCCTGCAAAAGAAGTAGAGACGATCGACACAACCGGAGCAGGAGATGTCTTCTGCGGAGCATTCAGTGTGTATCTATCCCAAGGACATTCGTTGGCCGAATCCGTAAAATTCGCAAATGCAGCGGCCGCCATTGCTGTCACACGCATCGGTGCCCAGAGTGCTATTCCATACAAAAGGGAAGTCAACTTATAGAATAAAGAAAAAGCCTAGGTCTATCACATAAATCTGATTCAAATGAAAGTAGTAGTTATTGGAAGTTCAAACATCGACATGGTTGCACAAGTCAGCCATCTCCCGGCACCCGGCGAAACAGTCGGAGATGCAAATTTCATGCAGTCCCTCGGAGGCAAAGGAGCCAACCAGGCTGTGGCGGCAGCCAGGCTTGGCGGCTTTGTGACGTTTGTCACCTCTTTGGGGAATGATATGTATGCGGATATTTTAAAAAATCACTTTAAGAAAGAAGGTATCACCACCGATTACATTATTGATGATGTCAATCATCCCACAGGAACCGCACTTATTTTTGTGGCTGACAGTGGTGAGAACTGCATTGCAGTAGCCCCCGGAGCTAACTATTCTTTATTACCCGGTTCAATCACCCATTTCTCAAAAGTAATTGACGAAGCCGACATCATCGTCATGCAGGCTGAGATTCCTTACGAAACAATAAAAAAAATAGCTCTATCAGCAAAGAAAAAAGGTAAAAAGGTATTGTTCAATCCCGCACCCGCCTGTCTGATCGATGAGGAGCTGATGAAAGCCATTGATATACTAGTCGTCAATGAGCTGGAAGCTTCATTCATCTCAGGGATAGATTATACAGATAATAATCTTGAGGAAATAGCCGAAACATTGCTGAAAGCGGGTACAAGCAATGTGGTAATCACACTGGGAAGCCAAGGTGCATACATGAAAAATGCTAAAGAAACCATCCAACTTCCCGGTTGTAAAGTAAATGCGATCGACACAATCGCCGCAGGTGACACTTTTTGCGGCGCATTGGCGGTCGTTTGTGCAAAAAAAGAAATAGACCGGGAAGCACTCAACTTTGCCAACACTGCGGCAGCCATTGCAGTCACACGCTCGGGTGCACAACCGTCTATTCCCACTCTCGATGAAGTGAAGCACTTCATGCTTGAAAAAGAATTAGCCTTATCGTTCAACTTTTAAATTTAATGAACCATGAAAACCTATTTGAAACGACTACTCATCCCTATTTTATCGGGCTTGATAGTATGCAGCTTTTATAGTTGTGATAGCGACGACGAACACACCGCTACTCCCATAGCCCCCATTCTAAAGGAAATAAAATTTCCTTCGGAAAATGACATCATCCCCGGTCAGGTTGCGCAAATCAACGGACTCGGTTTTGCAAAAGAAGATATAGTCTATTTAAGTAACGCTGACAACCAGAAAGAAAAGGTAGAAGTCACGGAGATTACAGACAGTTACCTGAAGTTTATCGTCCCGGTAGAAGCAGGCGGCGAGTATACCGTAACAATTGAAAGAGCAGGGAAACAGACCGTTTTAAACGGAACTTTCAAAGTGCCTTTCGTTGTTCCGATCATTGATATCGTTCTCCCTTCAGGTAATGTACAGCCCAAGAGCAAAGTCGAGATTCAGGGAAAAGGATTTGAAGCAGGGGACGTCGCCGTATTATATGCTTCTTTCTACCCGACAGGCGTCGAATACAATCTGCCATTAACTCTTAATGAAGAAGGAGTAGAATTTACACTTCCGGAAGGATTATACGGGGTAAACTCTATTATGATTATCAGGGGAGAACGGAAAAGTAATCTTGGAACAATCACTATCGAGACGAATGTTGGCGACAAACTCGGAGGAGGTGTTGTATTCTGGGTGGACGCTGCAAAGGCACACGGATATATCGTAAACATGAGTAACATCGGTACGGGAACAGAACAATTCGGTCCGGAGGTAAATCCGTCGGACGCGGCCGGAACGAGTCAAAACATGGGAAGCGGCTATACAAACACTCAAAATATAGTCAAAAAGTTTAATGCATTGCAAAGTGCGAACAACTGGCCCGAGTGGCAAGGAGTCAAAATTGCCGCCCAACTTTGTCTGGACAACAGTGTCACTGAAGGAAATGCCGTATATGCCGACTGGTTCCTCCCTTCCAGAGAAGAACTGATCGAAGTATTCAAAGTTAAAAGTTTATTAGCAGAGAAAGGAGTCAATATTCCGGCAAACAATTACTGGACTTCAAGTGAAGGCGACGGGGAAGCCGGCTGGTCTGCCTATTATGTGAACTTCTACGAAGAGACTAATATCGTTTCTGAAATCTGCTCAAAAAGCGGTTGGAAAATTGGTGTTCTTCCTATCCGGGCCTATTAACTAACAATCCTATAAAATAAGCGTCATGAAAAAACACATTATATTATTTATAGCCATCTTTTTTGCCAGTGTATTACATGCACAGACAATCAACATTAGAGGAACCGTTACCGACACGAGTAATGAAACATTGCCAGGTGTATCTATAACCATAAAAGGTACTCAAACAGGAACAGTAAGTGATGCAAACGGCAACTACAGCATCAGGGCCCAAAGAGGAAATGTTCTGGAGTTTACTTTCGTGGGTATGGTAAAACAATCTGTTACCGTAGGAAAGCAAAATGTCATTAATATACAAATGGCAGCAGACGCCATTAATCTGGACGAAGTAGTAGCAATCGGGTATGGTATTGCTAAAAAGAGCGATTTAACGGGTGCCGTTGCCTCTATCAAATCAGAAAATCTTACTAACTCCAAAGTAGGAACAGTGACAACTGCCCTGCAAGGACTTGCCGCCGGCGTGCAAGTCACTACCGGCTCCGTAAAACCGGGTGGAGATGCTTCTGTCGTTATTCGTGGAGTAGGTTCGCTCCGAGCCGGCAGCGAGCCGTTATACATCGTCGACGGTATTCCCGTACAAGGAGGTTTGCAGGATTTATCTTCCGGTGATATTGAATCTATCGAAATATTAAAAGACGCTTCTTCCGCATCTATCTATGGCTCGAGAGGTTCTAATGGCGTAGTACTCGTGACTACCAAGAAGGGTACAAGCGGAAAAGCCAAAATCTCCCTGAATGCCTCTTTCGGTACGCAACGAATGTTGAACAAGCAAGATTTGATGAACGCACAGCAATACTATGAATTAGTATCCATTGCCCAGCCTAACTACAAATGGACATCAGAAGAACTACGCTTGCTAAGCCGTGGTGAATCGACCGACTGGCAGGACGCAGTGACCCAAAACGGGCAATACCAAAACTATAACTTCTCGATTTCCGGAGGGAAGAACGATATACAACACTTTTTAGGAGTAGACTGGTATGATCAGAAAGGTACGATCAAAAACTCGTCTTTCAATAAGCTGACCGTCCGATATAATATGGATGCCAAACTAAACAAGTGGCTGAGATACGGTGTACGTTTCAATGTCATTGAGTCAAAGCTCATGAATATCAATGAAGAAGCCGACTCGGGATACGGAACTATGTTCAGTGCCATTAGTTCACAACCGACAGCTCCTATCTATACCGAAGACGGAGAATACTTCGATGGTTTCCTCAACACGAGAGCAAATCCGGTAGCTATTGTTGACCTGCTTGACAAAGCCACACTCAAGTCCAGATTCGTAGGTTCCGCCTACATCGAGATAGAACCGATAAAGAACTTGAAATTACGTTCCGATAACGGCGGAGAACTTGTCTTTTATAAAGTAAATACTTACGAAGACGGCCGTATGGGACAGCATTATACGGCTGGTGGCCATGCTAATGTGATGTCGAACAAGAAAAGATATTGGCAAACAGAGAACACTGCCACTTATTCATTTGACATCAATAAAGAACATCAACTTTCTGCAATGGCAGGTTTCTCCGCTTCCAGAACAGATTATGAAGAAGTAACCGCCGACTCCAAAAAGTTATCATCTATTCTCAAGTATTACAATTTGCAAGGAGCGGAAGAACATGGACCGAACTCTTCGTATGCAGTCCCATCTTCTCTGGTGTCTTTCTATGGACGATTCAATTATAATTTCAGCAACCGCTATTTGGCAACATTGACGATGCGCGGCGACGGTTCTTCCCGTTTTGCTCCGGGACACCGATGGGGATTCTTTCCGTCACTGGCTCTTGCATGGCGTGCTTCTGAAGAAAGTTTCATCAAAGAAAACGCTCCGGTCATCAGCAACCTGAAGTTAAGAATCAGCGCCGGCAAACTGGGTAACCAGAATATCGGAGATTTTGCTTATGCCCCGACAATCGCCCTCGGAGGAGCTTCCGCCAATTACATTTTAGGTAATAACCTGGTAACCGGCTCCGTACAAACCTCTATTTCGAACCCGGAACTGACTTGGGAAAAAGCCAACCAACTAGACTTGGGTATTGACTTCGGGTTATTCAACAATCGGATAGCCGGTACGATCGAGGCCTACTATAAGCGTACGACTGACCTGCTATGGGAAGTACCCCTTCCGTTGGAATCCGGCTTCGGAACTTCACTTACCAATATCGGCAAAATTGATAACAAAGGTATTGAATTTACGCTGAACACGGTCAACATCAGTACCAAAGACTTCTTATGGACAACTGCCTTCATGATTTCTTATAATAACAATAAGATCAAAGAACTTTATGACGGCAAACAAGATGTCAATAAAACATTGTTTGTGGGACGTCCTATCGGACAGTTCTACTTATTGAAATCCGAAGGTATCTGGCAAACCAATGAAGCTGCCGAAGCTGCCAAGTACAATGCTCAACCCGGTGACCGCAAGATTCTGGATGCCAAGAAAGACTATGTCATCAACGGAGAAGACCGTGATTTCTGCGGAGTTTCCACTCCCAAATATTATGGTAGCTTTACGAATACATTCTCATATAAAGGTATTGACCTTACCGCGTTCTTTACTTTTGCAGGAGGACATAAAATCAACAATTCACTGAACCGTTACCTCAATTCTTTCAATGTATGGGGAAACATGAGTGAAAACTATTACAAATATTATTGGAGACAAGACAGACCGAACAACAAATATCCGGCTCCGAGAGTTGGTAGTGCTTATGCCAACGGAGATGGTACCGACGCCAATCTCCAAAAAGGTGATTATCTCCGCCTCCGTAATCTGGAAATTGGTTATAGCTTGCCGAAAAACGTCATCAGAAATATCAAAGCCTCAAATATCAGAGTTTATTTCTCTGTACAAAACCTATTCACAGCTACGGAATTTACGGGATTTGATGTAGAGTCCAGCGACAATACCAATCCTTATCCGAACGCCCGTAGCTTTATCGGTGGTATTTCTCTTAACTTCTAAAAACAGAAACATTATGAAAAAATATTTATCAATATTAGCTTTCAGTTGCCTGACATTATGTAGTTGCGACAACTTTCTTGACTTGACACCCCAAAGTGTACTAACACCGGAAAATGCTTATGAAAAACCGGAAGACTGGCAGCAAACTCTTTATGCCGCTTATGGCACGCTCCAGGAAGTCTTTGTCGGGAAATATACCATTACCCTTACTGAATTCGGAACAGATGAAGTAATTCCGTTTGATATGGGTTGGGCGGCTTATTCCCAATTGCATTACTATACTTTTTCCGCTTCACACGAATTCCTGGACAATCACTATCGGCTCTGTTACGAAGGTATCAAACGTTGCAATGCAGTTATTGATATGCCTTCGGATGCAGTCAGTGCGGATCTTCATAATTCCATGATTATGCAAGCTCGTTTTTTAAGAGCGATCTACTATTTCGACTTAGTAAGAATGTACGGTGGAGTTCCCTTATGGACAAAATCATCCATTGACAGAAGTGAAATCATGAGACCGCGCGCTACGGTTGACGAAGTTTACACACTGATTACGCAGGATATGGAAGCAGCTCTCGGCCTCCCTACCTCCTGGCCGAATGCCCAAGATAAAGGAAGAGCCACTTCATACGCTGCCCAAGCTTTGCTGGCACGCATTTACCTTCAGTGGGGAAAACCGGAAGAAGCATTAAAATACTGCCGGATGCTCGAAGGCAAATTCAAATTGTACGATAATCTAAAGGATATATTCGATCCTAAAAACAAGAATCAGGAATATGAGAATATATTTGAAATTCAATTCAAGCATTCCGGTTCATGGGGACTGGAGGGAAGTATCCAGCATTCTTATTGGGGACCTCGTAATGTAGGCGGACCGACCAACTTTGGCGGCTGGGGCGGATTTGGTCCGACACAATATTTATACGATTCTTATGATAACAACGATAAACGTAAAAAAGCATTCTTCATCACAGAATATGCAGGCGTCACCCAGACACCTCCTTCTTCCGGCAAATTCTGGGACGCAGAAACAGGTAATGTGATTGAAGATGATAATCTGAATTTTACAATGATTCGTTATGCAGACGTGCTTTTGATGAAAGCGGAAGCGCTGAACAGCATTGATGACACAAGTAATGATAAGTATGATGCCTTAAATGAAGTACGAGGCAGGGCAGGACTGACTTCCATAACAGCAGCCGATAATCTGAATAAAGAACAATTTGCCGAAGTCGTACTGGAAGAAAGATTACATGAATTATGTTGTGAACACCTGCGCCGCTGGGATTTAATCCGCTTCGGCAAACTGGGCGAATATATGAAAGACCATGCCGGAGTCACCATCCAGCCTTATCATGTTCTATACCCAATTCCACAGGCAGCCGTCGATGCCAATGACGCTATCACAGAAAACAACGAAGGATATTAACATAAATCATTTAGCACATGAAAAAATTTATTTTTATCACAGGACTATTGATGAGTATCTTCTTTTATTCATGTAAAGAAGAAGACCATGGCATACTCCCTCCTATCGAAGGGGGAGGAACTATAGAAGTCAAAGACGGAAGAGTTACGGTCAATCCGGCAGAATATCTTTATGCGATACGAAATCCGATGAAAGGTTTACGTGAATTCTTCGGCCCGGGCTATGACAAGGTAAGAGACGAATATCCGTATCCTTACGGCTCCATCATTAAAGAATATATGCAATGGAATATGCTGGAAAACAATGAAAGCGACGGTGTCGACAAGATTATAGCTTACAGTAACCACAGGTGGCAGGGAGTAGAAGATATCAATGTCAAGGTTATCCCACGTATCTATATCGTATGGATGGAACCCTGGCACGGAGGATATGCCAAGAACACTCATACAGACAACCCGGACGACCTGAACGGTTGGCATTGGCCAAGCGACATTCCGGGAGAGACATACGATGAAGACGATCTTAACGCTCCTATTATTGGAGGCTATTGCCACCCTACTTTTCAGGAAAGAGTGAAAAAACTGGTAGAGAAGGCCGGACAAGCATGGGACAACGATCCGCGGGTAGCGTATGTGGAAATGGGGATTATCGGCGAATTCGGGGAACATCATGACCCGGACATCACCACAGTATGGGCTCCTCACGACCAACCCAATCATGTAGAGAACCGTACCTGGTTACCGGGCATTGAAAAGGTGTTGGGAGATGCATTTACCGCTGCCTTCAAAAACAAGAAAGTAATGGTTCGCTATGCGTACGAGTTTAAAGATTATGAATTCGGAATCTATTGGGATTCATGGGCTATTGATGAAGAAAAGGTGCGTGGCTACGAGGAAATGAAAAAGCTCGGCGACCGCTGGAAAACTCAACCGATAGGTGGAGAAATAACCTGGAACTGGGGAAGCCTCTATAAATTCAAATCTTTTGAAGAAGTGGTGGCAGATGAAAAGACAAGAGACCTGGTCATCCAGCAAATACGTGATTTGCATTGCAACCACTTGGGAGGTATCACCTGGGCTAACTTTAACGACCCGTCTTTTGAGCCAAACGCTGAATTATTGCAAAAGACAATGGGGTACCGTTTTGTTTTATCCAATTTCAGTTACCCAACAAGTATCAAGCCGGATGAGCCGTTCAAAATATCATTTGACGTAACCAACACAGGCTCGTCACCCTTCTATTATGACTGGCCGGTAGAAATATCCCTGCTAAATTCCCAAACCAAGGAAGTTGTATGGAGCAAAACACTGAAGACTCCCAAGATATCCCAATGGATGCCGGGAGATAACTGGAACAACTCAACCAAAGTTTATACCCAACCGGCTACTCCGAACCATGTTGAAGAAGAACTGACTTTAGACAAGAAACTGGATACGGGAGATTACATCATCTCTATTGCTGTGCTAGATCCGGCCGGTATGCTTCCTTCACTGAGATTCGCCGTTCAGAACTACTTTGAAGGAGGACGTCACCCAATGGGACATATCGGCGTCAATACCGAGCCTATCTATTTTGAGATACCGGTCAGCAGTTTTAATGACATGAGGCAGGATAAAACCCTGAAATATAAAATCCAATAACCAATAAGCTTAATGAAATCAAGCATCAGAAACATATTACTCCTAATGGCATTCGGAACGTTATCTGCTTGTAGTGAACAAACCGTCACGGTTTCTTACCAGGAGTATCCGAATGCATTCAGGAATCCGATGAAAGGCTTCAGGGAATTCTTCGCTCCCGGTATCGACCGGGTCAGGGAAGAATATCCCTACCCTTACGGTTCACTGACAAAAGAATATATGCAGTGGAATATGATCGAGGATGACGCCAATGACGGGGTAGACAAGATTATCGCTTACAGCAATCATCGATGGAAAGGCGTGGAAGACATAAATGTCAAGGTAATTCCCCGGGTTTTTCTTGTATGGCTGGAGCCCTGGCATGGCGGAAAACCTAAAGACCCCACTAATCCGGACGACTTGACCGGTTGGCACTGGCCTAAAGGAATAGATCCGGAAAAAGGTCCTTATAAACAGAAACCGAACTCCGTGGGCGCCTATGTAGAAGAAAAAGACAAAAATACCCCCATTAGCGGGGGGTACTTTGATCCTTCTTTTCCTGAGCGCGTAAAAAAACTGGTAGAGAAACTCGGACAGGCATGGGATAACGATCCACGGGTAGCGTATGTAGAAATGGGGATCATCGGCGAATGGGGAGAACACCATGATCCGGATCTCTCAACTTACTGGGCTCCGCACGACGAACCGGAACACGTAGCTAACCGGACATGGATTCCGGGCATGGAAAAGATCCTGGGAGATGCCTTTGCCAAAGCATTCAAAAACAAGAAAGTAATGGTTCGCTACGCCTATGAATTTAAAGATTATGAATTCGGAATTTATTGGGATTCATGGTCTCAACCCCAAGAGATTGTAAGAGGTTATGAGGAAATGAAGAAGCTGGGTGATCGTTGGAAAACCCAGCCGATAGGTGGAGAAATTACTTGGAACTGGGGAGATTTAGCCCGGTTCAAATCTTTTGAAGAAGTGGTGGCAGATAAGGATACCCGGGAATATGTCATGGAACAGATCCGGAACCTGCACTGCAATCATCTAGGCGGAATCACCTGGGCAGACTTCAACGAACCGGAGTTCCGGAAAAATGCAGAGATACTGCAAAAAGCCATGGGGTACCGGTTCATTATCAATGAATTCTCTTACCCGAAAGAAATTAAGGTGGGAGCACAATTCCCTATTTCTTTCAAAGTTGTCAACAGCGGATCGTCTCCATTCTATTATAACTGGCCGGTAGAAGTAGCTTTACTAGACCCTGAAAGTCATCAAAAAGTGTGGGGAAAAATATTGGAGGAAGTAAACATCTCCGAATGGATGCCGGGAGATAATTGGTCTGTAGATGAACATAAATACCAAATAGCTCCGCCAACTTATCACATCCGAAAGAATATTTCTATTGACGCCCCCATTGCCAAGGGAAAATATATCCTGGCTTTAACGGTGCTCGATCCGGCCGGTATGCAACCTTCGCTCCGATTTGCCAATGAGAATTATTTCGAAGGCGGTTATCATCCAATGGGCTATATCGGTATTGGTGAATCAGTTGCCGATACCCGTCTGAATCCAGATTTATTCTTCGACATTCAAAGTGACAAGTCTTTAAAATATCAATTCAAACAACCCGATAAATAATCAGTAACATGAAAATATATAAATATATCACATCTGTTGCACTCCTTTCGTTCTGCTTCTTGAGCGCCTGTAACAAGCCTACAGAAACGAAGATTCCTGTTCCCGTGATATTCGACACGGATGTCGGCAATGACATTGACGACGTGCTGGCTATGCAAATGCTATTCAACTATGAGAACGCCGGAACAATAGATCTGCTAGGTATCACAATCAGCAAGTCCAACCCTTATTCAATTGAATATATTGACGGATATTGCCGCCTCAACGAGAGGGGAGACATTCCATTGGGATATGCATACAACGGAGCTACTCCCGAAGACGGAGGTTATCTCCGCCAGACTTTGGATACCATTATTGAAGGCAATAAGATACTGTATCCTCAAAGAAGCATAAAAGACAATCTGCCGGAAGGATATAAGTTATTACGGAAATTACTGGCTTCACAACCAGATAATTCCGTGGTATTTATTGCCGTAGGACCGGAAACGAACCTTTCACGCCTGCTATGCTCAGAAGCCGACGAATACAGTCCTTTGGACGGCAAATCACTCGTTGCCCAAAAAGTGAAGCTGTTGTCCGTAATGGGAGGACTCTATGGGAACGAGTTCGATTTCCCCGAATGGAATCTAGTACAGGATATAAATGCCGCACAAACCGTATTCAGCGAATGGCCCACTCCGGTCATTGCAAGCGGCTGGGAACTAGGCAACAAATTGTTGTATCCGCATCAGAGTATCTTGAATGATTTCCCGAACGCTTACAAACATCCTCTTTGTGTATCTTACCAGATATATGACAAAATGCCATACGACAGGCAAACTTGGGATTTGACTTCTGTCATACAGGCCATAGAGCCGGAGAAGGATTATTTTGAACTGTCAACAAAAGGAACGATTACAATAGACAGTGCAGGACACAGTCTATTTAATGCGTCAGACAAAGGACAACATCAATATCTTATGATTCAAGGAAATGAGAATATTCAGAGAACATTAGGTGCCATTGTCCGCCAGGTGACAGGGAAAGAAGAAAAGAATATAAACCAATAAAGAAAGAGTCATGTTTATAGTCAATAGTTATACACTAGCCATTATCTTTTGCTTCATAACCATGATATGTTGGGGGTCCTGGGGTAACACCCAGAAACTGGCCAGCAAGAACTGGCGTTATGAGCTTTATTACTGGGATTATACAATCGGTATCTTATTATTTGCCTTACTTCTCGTTTTCACACTCGGAAGTTTCGGAGATTCGGGGAGAGGTTTTCTGGAAGATATCCGGCAAGTAGATACCAGATACATAGTCAGTGCCTTGATCGGAGGAATTATTTTCAATGCTTCCAACATCTTACTTTCAGCTTCGGTCTCCATAGCCGGAATGGCGGTTGCTTTTCCGTTGGGCGTAGGACTTGCCTTGGTCCTAGGTGTGTTCATCAACTATTTCAGCACTCCTAAAGGAGATCCGTTCTGGTTGTTTACTGGAGTAATCTTGATTGTTATCGCTATCATCTGCAATGGAATAGCGGCAGGCAGACAACAAAAAAAGGGAAATAATAATAGCAAGAAAGGGATTATTCTTGCGGCTATTGCCGGCATACTTATGTCTTTCTTCTACCGTTTTGTGGCTGCTGCCATGGACCTTAACAATTTTGACTCTCCGACTCCGGGCATGGCTACTCCATACACCGCTTTCTTTATATTCTCAATCGGTATCTTCCTGAGCAACTTCCTATTCAATACAGTTGTTATGAAACGCCCGTTTGTAGGAACTCCTGTAAGCTATAAAGAATATTTTGCAGGAAAAGCAAGCACACATCTGGTAGGTATCCTCGGAGGATGTATATGGGGATTGGGAACTGCTTTAAGCTATATAGCCGCAGGAAAAGCGGGAGCTGCCATCTCCTACGCTCTCGGTCAGGGAGCACCTATGATTGCCGCCTTATGGGGTGTATTTATCTGGAAAGAGTTCACCGGTAGTTCCAAATCAACCGACAGACTTTTAGGAATCATGTTTATTCTGTTCATCACAGGATTATCATTCATCGTTTTATCCGGAGGAAACTAATTATGAAAATGAACCATATTCTTTTCCTACTAACAGCAGCCTTCTGTTTTCCTTCGATAACAGTTGCCAAAATAATTGAGGCCGGTTCGCCGGACAAGAAAAATGTGATAACTATCGAGACTGACAATCAGGTCAGTTACAGCTTATCCCGGAATGGAACAAAGATTCTTGATACTTGCCCGCTCTCACTTACAGTCGGAAACGACACTTGGGGAACAGACAAATGTAGAAAGATAACTCGTAAAAGCGTTTCGGAAAAAGTGGAATTTATTGTACCGCGTAAATATAAAGAGACAGTGGATAATTATAACCAGGTTGAGCTTATTTACAAAGACTATAAAATCGAATTCAGAATCTATAATGACGGAGTGGCCTATCGTTTCGTAAGTACTGCAAACAATAAACAGCCTGTAAAGAAAGAGTCGGTATCTTTCCGCTTCGGACAGGATCACACCTCGTACACTCTTTTAACCGACCAGCTACAAAACTGGTTTGAGCAGGATTATACGGTAAAGCCGATCAATGCATTACCCAAAGACAGTTTCTCCGTAGCTCCTGTAATGGTTGAAGTAGACAAATACAAAGTATTATTAGCTGAAGCCAATCTCTATAATTATCCGGGAATGTACTTACAACCCGCCCAAGAATCCTTCCATGGCATTTTTGCCAATTATCCGGATAAGGAAGTGCCATACGAAGGGGATAATAAAATCTATGCCTCCACACGCAAAGATTATCTTATTCCCACCTGCGGGAAACGGGTCTTTCCATGGCGGGTAATCGGTACCTTCGACAATGCTTCTTCCATATTACAAAGCGAGCTTATATATTTACTCTCCGAGGAGAAAGAACAAGCCGCCGACTATACATGGGTTAAACCCGGTAAAGTATTATGGGACTGGTGGAATGACCGTAATATCTATCATATAAATTTCAAAAGTGGCATTAATACCGATACATATCTCTATCTGGTAGACTATGCAGCCAAACATCACATCGAATATGTCCTGATCGACGAAGGCTGGTCGGCACGTAACGATCTGTTAACCCTCAATCCCGATGTTGACATTCCGCGTATCTGTGAATATGCAACAAAAAAAGGAGTAGGTATCCAGTTATGGTCGAAATGGGTAAACATCATGCGACAAATGGATGAGGCTTTTGCACAATTCAGCAAATGGGGAGTGAAGGGAGTCAAAATAGACTTTATGGACCGTAATGATGCCAAAATGGTTAACTTCTACGAACAAGTAGCTATTAAAGCCACTCAATACAAATTATTAGTAGACTTTCACGGTTCTTACCCCAACGAGGGCATGAGACGCAAATACCCGAATCTGATGACACGCGAAGGAGTAATAGGACTGGAGTATAACAAATGGAGCAAAAGAGCCACGGTTACACATGATGTAATCATCCCTTATCTGCGTATGTGGGTAGGCCCAATGGACTATACTCCCGGAGCTATGCTTAACGCACATCCGGAAACATTCTATGAAAATCAACATGAACCGATGAGTCAGGGCACACGTAGCCACCAGTTAGCCATGTATGTAGTCTACGAAAGCCCGTTGCAAATGATTTCGGACAGTCCTACTAAATATGACGAGAATCTCCGGAGTTTTGAATTTATCAAAAGTATTCCTACAACCTGGGATGAGACAGTCCCTTTGGAGGGAGAAGTGGGCGAATATATCGCTCTTGCACGCCGGCATGACGATACATGGTATATCGGAGTAATCAACGGAGCTACCCCACGGCATATTGAGATTGATTTATCATTCATAGGAAATGGACCGAAGAAAATAAAAGCACATATAGATGGAGTAAATGCCGGCCAACAGGCGAAAGACTCCCAAATAATAGAACAAGTTATCAAGGAGAACGAAAAACTGCCCATAGATATGAGCAGAGGAGGAGGATATACAGGTATTATTCATATAAAGAAGTAACATTTTACGGTTACTCAACAAAGCAGGCTGCCTCTTTATATCGAGACAGCCCGCCTTTATTTTATTCCCAATCGTTTCAGACGGTAATATCCAGTAAAATCTTTCCTTTTGCGTTCAGAACTTTCACTCTCAGTTCGTCTTTTTTCTTTTCCAGAATCATCACCGTAGCGCCATCCATTTTATATCCGCCACCGATAATAACCGGATAATTGTTGCCCAGCTCACCTTTCGGATGATAAGCATATTTATGAGTATGTGCATTCAGACTGATATTGAAAGGTGCTTTCTCCAATAGTTTGGTCCACAGATTTGCACAAAGGTTCTTTCCGTCATTTCCATAAAGAGGAATATGATGAATAAGGACACGTTTCCCGGCTTTCTTGAATTCTTTGGAAGACAACTCCTTTTTCAGGAAATCAACTTGTTCATTACGTAACTGGGTAAAATCATTCAAACCGTAATACACCCAATGGTCATCCGGTTTGTCTTCCCCACAGTCCAGCATAACGATACGGGTATCCCCCCAATTGAAAGAGCCGTAAGTCCTGTCCCCTACGTAGTCGTAGTGGTCGCGCAAACCGATAGAATAGGCATTGCGGATTTCATGGTTGCCACGCATAAAGAAAG
>USPQ01000050.1 GCA_900556625.1 uncultured Bacteroides sp.
ACGTATATACCGAAGAAATCCGTTCGTTCCGTTCTCTGGGATTCCTCACCGGACTTCCTGACAACTATGCGCGCGGACGTATCATCGGTGACTACCGCCGTATGGCTCTTTACGGTATCGACCGACTGATAGAGGCCAAGAAAGAAGACCTCCGCAACCTGACCGGCCCGATGACCGAATCCCGCATCCGTCTGCGCGAAGAAGTAGCGGAACAGATCAAGGCATTGAAGGATATGAAGGTGCTGGGCGAATACTACGGTCTCGACTTGAGCCGTCCCGCCTATACCGCACAGGAAGCCGTACAATGGGTGTACATGGCTTATCTGGCTGCCGTGAAGGAACAAGACGGAGCAGCCATGTCATTGGGTAATGTTTCTTCTTTCCTCGATATCTACATGGAATATGAATTGAGCAAAGGAACCATCACCGAGTCTTTCGCACAGGAGCTGATCGACCAGTTTGTCATCAAACTGCGTATGGTGCGCCACCTGCGTATGCAATCCTACAACGATATCTTTGCCGGCGACCCGACTTGGGTAACCGAATCTCTGGGAGGCCGTCTCAACGACGGACGTACGAAGGTTACAAAGACTTCTTTCCGTTTCTTGCAGACATTGTACAATCTCGGTCCTTCACCGGAACCGAACCTGACTGTACTGTGGAGCCCGGAACTGCCGGAAGGGTTCAAAGAATTCTGTGCTAAAGTTTCTATCGACACTTCTTCCATCCAGTATGAGAACGACGACCTGATGCGTGAAGTGCGCCAATCGGACGACTACGGAATCGCCTGCTGCGTATCTTACCAGGAAATCGGAAAGCAGATCCAGTTCTTCGGTGCACGCTGCAACCTGGCGAAAGCCCTGCTGCTTGCCATCAACGGCGGACGTTGCGAAAACACCGGTACGGTAATGGTGAAAAACATCCCCGTACTGACAAGTGATGTTCTCAACTTCGAAGAAGTAATGAGCAACTACAAGAAGGTATTGACAGAAATCGCCCGTGTCTACAACGAAGCGATGAACATCATCCATTATATGCATGATAAGTATTACTACGAAAAAGCCCAGATGGCTCTTGTAGATACCAACCCACGCATCAACCTTGCTTACGGTGTAGCCGGACTTTCTATCGCCCTCGATTCACTGTCGGCCATCAAATATGCCAAAGTAACTGCACGCCGCAACGACATCGGTCTGACAGAAGGTTTCGATATTCAAGGCGAATTCCCTTGCTTCGGTAATGACAACGACAAGGTAGACCACCTGGGTGTTGACCTGGTCTATTTCTTCAGCGAAGAATTGAAGAAACTTCCGGTTTACAAGAATGCCCGTCCTACCCTTTCGCTGCTGACCATCACTTCCAACGTGATGTATGGCAAGAAGACAGGTGCTACTCCCGACGGCCGCGCCAAAGGTGTCGCTTTTGCTCCGGGAGCCAACCCTATGCACGGACGTGACAAAAACGGTGCCATCGCCTCTTTGAGTTCCGTAGCGAAATTACGTTACCGCGACTCACAGGACGGTATCAGCAACACCTTCTCTATCGTTCCGAAATCCCTGGGAGCTACTGAAGAAGATCGCGTAGAAAATCTGGTGACAATGATGGATGGTTACTTCACCAAAGGCGCTCACCACTTGAACGTAAATGTGCTGAACCGTGAGATGCTTTACGACGCCATGGAACATCCGGAAAAATATCCGCAACTCACCATCCGTGTTTCCGGTTATGCCGTAAACTTCGTGAAGTTGAGCCGCGAACATCAATTGGAAGTAATCAGCCGTAGCTTCCACGAACGTATGTAATCAGATCTACTCAATATGACGATAAACGTACATTCATACGAAAGTATGGGAACATTCGACGGGCCGGGCTTACGGCTCGTCGTTTTTCTTCAAGGATGCAATTTCCGCTGCCTATATTGCGCCAACCCCGACACAATAGCCGGAAAAGGAGGCACACCTACTCCACCGGAAGAAATCGTCCGCATGGCTATGAGCCAACGTCCTTTTTTCGGGAAACGCGGAGGAGTCACTTTCTCCGGAGGAGAACCTACGTTTCAGGCCAAAGCACTGGTTCCTCTGGTGCGTGAACTGAAAGAAAAGGGAATACATGTATGCATAGACAGCAACGGCGGTATCTGGAACGAAGAAGTAGAAGAACTTTTCAAACTGACGGATCTTGTATTGCTGGATATTAAAGAGTTCAATCCGGCACGCCATCAGGCACTGACCGGAAGAAGTAACGAGCAAA
Source organism: uncultured Bacteroides sp. (assembly GCA_900556625.1). GTDB lineage: Bacteria > Bacteroidota > Bacteroidia > Bacteroidales > Bacteroidaceae > Bacteroides. The sequence continues at coordinate 2,251 of USPQ01000050.1, forward strand.
CCATCCGCACGGCAGCATGGCTGGAAGAAAACGAGAAACCTTTCTGGCTGCGTTATGTATTAGTGCCCGGATACAGCGATTTCGAGGAAGACATCCGCCGTTTAGGAGAGGCTCTGGGAAAATATAAGATGGTGCAACGAGTGGAAATCCTGCCTTATCATACATTAGGCGTACATAAGTATGAAGCGATGGAGCAGGAATACAAGCTGAAAGACGTAAAAGAAAATACCCCCGAACAACTTGAAAAAGCCGCAGAGGTATTTAAAGAATATTTCACTACTGTGGTGGTCAATTAGTTGAAGAAGTTGAGAATTGAGAGTTGAGAATTGAGAGTTAACTATGCAGTATAACAGTGCGCAGCCAACTCTCAACTCTCCATTCTCAACTCTCAAATTCTTCAATCACCTCGAAACAGGGGCATTCTTTGATCCGTTCCCACGGGTCCACGATTCCGTTATAATTCGTATCAGGACTCAGATCCCGGTGTCCCACAACTTTCGCTTCAGGATAACGCTGTAACAACTCTCTCACCAAGCGATGCAAAGCCTCTTTCTGACGCGGGGTGCGTGTATCTGCCGGTTTCCCGTTCGCGTCCAATCCGCCTTCAAAGCACACACCCAAACTGATCGAGTTGTAGCCACGCGCATGAGCACCTACCATATCCTCGTCCCGCATCGGTTCTATCTGCCCCGACTTACGCACGTAATAGTGATACCCCCAGCACGAGAATCCCCTGAAACGGTGAGCCGTATCCACATCCTTCGCCGTAAAATCACGGTCGGCACGGGTGGCGGAACAATGAATGACAATCAGACTAATCTTTCTCATCTTCCTTCGCCCTTTCCGTTGTTTTCACGTTGCACACCTCCTTGTGCGTAGCATTATAACGCACTTCCCTCACTACTCTTTCACGTTTTCCCTTTCCGAAGAAAGGAATGAGGCACATAATCACCTCCAGGATTTTACTTACGATCTCTTTCATATTTTTACCAAATTAATGTTAGTACTATTATTCAGCCGGATCCGGAGCTTCTCCGTTGTTGTCCGATCCGCCATCACCGAACCCACCGTCACCTTTATCACCACTACCTCCGTCACCGTTGCCACTACCTCCGTCACCGTTGCCGCCATCGCTTCCATCGCCCGACTGGGCAGCCGCGCGTGTACGCACTTGCTGATAACTAAGAATCTTCAGCAATTCCGCCAACTGTTTTCCCGGACGGAAAATGATATGCGCTCCCTTGATCATCGAAGTGGCGAACTCCTTAACCGACTCTGCTCCCTCACTGGTCAACCCGATCTGCAAACTGCCCAAATCACCCAGCCGCACAATACGCCCCGCCTTCAACGAACGCTTCGCCTCATAAAGAATACCGGAAATCGAGGCACGCACATCCGTTTCCGTACAGGTGGAACGACTGGTGATCGCCTCACACAACTCTTCAAAATCCAACTCGCCCGCTGATTGCGCTTGGGCATAATACTTAGCCGGTTCATCCTTTTTTGCAGGATTCTTACGCGGCACTACTGAATAAGAAACTGTCATTGCCATACTAAAATAATTTTAAAGTTTTTGTACATTAGAAATGCATTTCCTTCTTGTTAACGACACAAAGATACAGCCTCTTCCACACTCCCTGTTCCCCAACGAAGTTTCTTGATCTCGAATGAAGTTTCTTGATTTCCAATGAATAAAAGTGAGGTTATTCCTTTCTCAAACCGTTTATTTTCAGTAACTTTATAGCATACAACAAGAACAATCAGTTATGAATAACAAAGAAAACCTCTTCATCATCCGCACCTATACGAAAGCAGAGCTGGCACATCTTTACAACCCTACCGTATGCATCAAAGTTGCTTTACAAATTCTCCGGAGATGGATTCTCTTCAACCTCCCTCTCCTACACGAACTGGAAGCGGAGGGTTACCGTGCACGCAACCGCCTGCTCTCTCCCAAACAGGTGGCTACCATCGTGCAATATCTGGGAGAGCCCTGAAAGAACTTTTCACTATTTTCCCGAAAGTTTCGTTACATCTCGCTGCAAAAGAGTTATTTCGCAGCCGACTAAAAAAAGTAAACTAAAGAAATGAATCAATTCAACATTTTTCTTGACTTCTATCGCATCATAGCAGAAATGACCGAAGAAGAAATCGTATCTGCCATCGGTAGTCCAAAGTATCGTAACACAGTAGAAAGCGTACGACGCATCTTCCTGGAGCAGGGAGAGAAAGCTGCAAACGAAGAGAAGAAGAAACTGCCTTCCGTCACATTCTCCGCCAATTATCGGGGTGGCCGTTCCAATGCGACCCTTGTCAAATATCTGGGATATATCGTGATAGATATAGACCATTTGAGTAAAGAAGAGTTAGCGCGTATCCTGCAAACGGTGAGAGCGTGCAGCTACACCCGAATCGCCTTTATCAGCCCCAAAGGTATGGGACTGAAAATCATAGCGCACACACAACGGCCGGACGGGACATTGCCCGACACCATTCAGGAAATAGAAGATTTCCACAATGCAGCCTACAATAAGGTCGCTTCTTTTTACTCCCAACTTTGTCAGACCGAGATTGACACCTCCGGCCAGGATGTGGGGCGTACCTGTCTGTTGTCATACGATCCGGGCATCTATTTCAATCGTGACGCCACTCCCTTCATCGTGGAACAGCCCCCTCTGTTCTATAAAACGCAAAAGAAGAAGAAGAAAACACCCGGAAGGAAAAAGCAGGAAACGGACAACAATCCGGTCAGTGAAGAGACCGCACTCAACTATCATTCCTCACACGCTTCATTAATGGTGACTCTGAACTACTATCACAACAAGTCGGAAAAATACACCGAAGGAAACCGCAACAATTACCTGCATCATCTGGCGTGCAAATACAACCGTCACGGCATTCCCGAACAGGAAGCGGCAGCTTTCATAAAGAGCCTGTTTACCGACCTCCCGGCGGAGGAAACGGATTCGTTGATTGCCAGTGCTTATGCACATACGGAGGAGTTCAACACGAACAAGCTGAACAGTACCCAAAAACGAATGCTGCAAATAGAACAGCATATCAGCGAGTGTTATGAGACGCGCTATAACGAGTTGCTTCACATCATGGAATATCGCCGGAGGGTTTCCGAAACAGAGCAGCCGGATCCTTTCCGCATTCTTGATGACAGGATGGAGAACAGCATCTGGATGGAGATGAATGAGCTGGGCTATGCCTGCAACGTGAAGATGATTCAGAATCTGATTTACTCCGATTTCAGTAGCAGCTACCACCCTATCCGCGAGTATTTTAAGGAACTTCCCGAATGGGACGGGACAGATTATATCCGTATTCTGGCGGACAGTGTCCGTACCAACCACCAGAGTTTCTGGACGGAGTGTCTGGAGCGTTATCTGGTAGGGATGTGTGCTGCCGCCACCCAAGACGATGTCGTCAACCACACCGTGCTTTTACTATGCAGCGAGGTGCAGAATATCGGCAAGACAACCTTTATCAACAACCTGCTTCCGCCCGAACTGCGCACTTATCTTTCTACCGGCCTTATCAATCCGAACAGTAAAGACGATTTGGCCAAAATAGCGCAATCAATGCTTATCAACCTTGACGAATTCGAGGGAATGAGCGGGCGCGATCTGAATACATTCAAGGATTTGGTGACCCGCAAAGTAATCAGTATCCGTCTCCCGTACGCACGCCGTTCGCAGAACTTCCCACACACCGCCTCCTTTGCCGGAACGTGCAACTATCAGGAGATTCTTCACGACACGACAGGCAACCGCCGCTTCCTTTGTTTCCATGCCGATTCCATCGAGTTTATCAAAATCAATTATACTCAACTGTATGCGCAGATAAAGCATTTGCTCAACACTCCGGGTTATCAATATTGGTTCACGCAGGAGGACAACAACCGGATCGAAAAGAATAATGAAGATTTCATTTTCCATTCACCGGAAGAGGAACTGGTACTCACCCATATCCGCAAGCCAGAACGGTTTGAAAAGGTACAGTACCTCACTGTCAGCGAAATTGCCGAACTGATCCGTGAGCGTACCGGTTATCAATATTCCATCGGAGCGAAGATCCAGATTGGCAAAGTAATGGTCAAGCATAATTTTGAGTCCAAAAAGGGAAGAAATGGAAGAAGATATGCCGTATTTGTCATTGCCCCCGAACAGGTAAAATCGAACAGGCTATACGAATAAAAAGAGCAACCCATGATTGGGTACAGTAGCTAATAAAAATGCAGAGTTGTCAAAGATAACTCTGCATTTTTTATCCCTACAAATTCATCGAAAATTCGATTCTACACCCTAAGGCATTCATTATCCGATATAAACTTAACAGGTATCCTATCCAGTGTCTCCAAAAGCATTAGCACATATAATATTTTATCTTGGGTCTTGCATCCAAGCTATTTAAGAACTCTTTAAAATATCCTTTATATACAATTATTTTCCTTTCCATACTGTTAAATATACGAGATGTTGTTCAACTATACAACAAAACTTCCTGTTTTTATCTGTTTTCATTCTATTTACCAAGAAAGTGTGAGAGGTGTGAGAGAGGATTTGTAACATTTGTATTTTTTTAATTGAATATATAGACAATAGAATTAAATAATAGAAAAGTAGAAAGTTGAAAACTCTCTCTCACACCTCTCACACTTTTGTATTCTCTTTCTGAAAAAGACAGCGGGAAATCTGAAAAAGCCCACCGTCTTTTTCAGATTTCCCGCCACGTTTTTCTCAATCCAGCAACCTGGCTTATCCAAGCCAGTCAAACTCCTCTTCCTTACAGCCCTCTATCTCTCCGGCATGTATCTTCTTCGCATAAGATACCAGTGTCTCTACCTTAAGTACCTTGCCAGTTTTCGGGCTAATCACGTCTATCACAGTCGCTAAATAACGGATAGTCTGTTCGCTATTAGCAGTTCCATTGAAAGTCAATCTCTTCTGATCAATAGCCTGCAGAATAATAGCGATGAATCTTTTCGGATCTCCCAGATATTCTATGCTAGCAGGTATCTCCGACTTCGTTTCCCGAATCAGTTGAGCGGATATTCTTTTTTTTGGTCGATCAGACCCATCAATTTTGCACTTTGCGCATCAATCTGTGCGCTTACCTCACTAAGTTCGTTTTTCAACGAACAAAATAACTCATCGTCAAATACGTGTTTCATAAAACAATCACATTAAATTATTAAATAAATAAAAACTATTCCGTGAAGACTTATAATAACTCTCACCCGAAATAGTTACTAATACTTCGAAAACTAAGACTTTATTTTTAACCTAATGTACTCACTTTTAATCAACTTCTTTCGACTTCGCATTCCAAACCAATAAGGCAAACAACACTGAAAGTAGAGCTGAACCAATCCAAAACCAATTGATATAGGTGAAGTCATAAACATCTACTCCATTCTGAACAGTCTTTTGCCCTTCTATCAGTATACCGCTCATCACGTCCTGCAATCCGGCACCGATGTAACTGGCAATGCCGACTACTCCCAATGCAGCACCCGAAGCATTACGGGGAGCAATATCCACTGCCATCAAACCACCCAGAAAACAGATCAAAACTCCGATACCTAAACCGAAAAGTACCATTGCCAACACGTCTATCCAAAAATGTACACCCGGAACCAAGAGAAACAGACAAAGTGCTATTACATTCATCAACCCAAATACTAAAGCTGGAATATTACGACTGCCGGAAAACATTTTATCGGAAATGATACCGGAAAATACCGTGCCAATGATCCCACAGATAGAACTGATTGATATTATAAAACTGGCATCCAACGTAGAATATCCCTTTTGAGCTTCCAGATAGAAAACACCCCAACTATTTACCGCATAGCGGCTAATATACATAAATGCACTGGACAGAGCCAAAATCCAAATTGCAGGATTCTTCAAGACAGCCTTTTGTGCTTTGTTGAAATCTTCCGTTTGTTTACCAGACAAAGAATGGGAATCCACAGATGAAGAATTTTTGTTCAACAAGAATCCCTGACTCTGTGGCGTATCACGCATAAAGACAAGCATCATAAAGAAACCTAATATCCCAATAATGCCAGCTCCAATCATCCCATACCTCCATCCCATCCAACTGACTAACAAGGCTATGGAAATAAAGGTTAATGCTTCACCCAAATTATGACTAGCAGACCAAAAGCCGTAGAAAGTTCCCCGTTCTTTACTACTGTACCACCGAGTGAGCGAAACCACCCCGGATGCAGCTCCCATTGACTGAAACCAACCATTCAATCCCCAAAGTACGACAAAGGCATAAAATGAACTGGTGAAGCCCAAACACAGATTTATCAAAGCGGAACACAATAACCCGGTAGACATAAAACGCCGTACATTGCTACGGTCGGCAAGAAAACCATTCGTCAACTTACCCACTGCATACACAAAAAACAGACAGGAACCGATGATTCCTAATTGCGTTTCGGAAAATACTCCCTCCTCTACAATTGGCTTGCGCACTACATTCATGCTAAGACGACAAACATAGTAAATGCCATATCCGATAGTAGCCGACAAAAATGTAGCCCAACGGATGCGCTTAAAGCGGGAAGAATCTTCTGAATCAGTCTCTCCCCCGGCTAGCGGGGAAGAGATTTTATAAAAATCCAATATTTTAAATGACATAACCGAAGTTTACATATTAATGAAAGGCGTCTATCTTATGCTCATTACGTTTCTTACGGGCTTGCAAATATTCCAGTAAATAAGCGGTACGATCAGTCTGAATAATTGTTGCTCCAAGTTTATCTATCAAATATCCATATCCTTCATCCGGGTTTTCCAATGATTTGTCGTCATCATGTCCGCCTGCCATCGTATCCCAAAGGGTATTATACCAGATTTTACTTTTTCCTTCCAGCTTCGTCCTCACTTGTTTGGGGAGTTGACAAGTATCCGATTCGAACAACAATTCGAAGGCTACCGGATGAAGTTCTTTCATGAAATCATCTATTTGCTGCATAGCTCCCGGTCGATCCAAATGTACGATTGGCATATATATGATCCGGTCTAAATATTTTCCCAAATCCTTTTTCACTTCTGCAACAGGCTTTGACCCCTTCATGATGATCTGTTCAACGGTTCCGGTTTTCTCCAGAATGGGGAAAATCTCATCGAATATCGGATAAGCCTTATCCAAATTTACCATAACGCGCCCTTTGGTCGTCAATAATGCTTCCTCTAATGTAGGCACACGATGTTTGGTTCTCAAAGCAGCGCCATTCTTCAGACGAAGTGTCCGGATAGAATCCAGTGTCCACTCGGCAACCTTACCTTTTCCGGTGGTCGTTCTATCCAAGGTCTTATCATGCATAAGGATCAACTGTCCGTCTTTGGTTTTCTGAACGTCCAGCTCCACGACGTCGGCTCCCAACCGGATAGAACTCTCTATTGCTGCCAGCGAATTTTCTGGTGCAAAGCGCCAATCCGCCCGGTGGGCGACTACGGTTACTTCTTTATTATCAGGATTCGTAATCTTTGCGTAAATTGCCTTCACCGGTTCATCTGCAAACAAGCGGAAAGGAAACAGCAAAATAATTCCTATTATCAGATAGTTTTTCATATTCATTTTTATCATCTATACTTTGGGGGATTATCTATACTTTTTGGATTTTAAATACTTGGCAGCTAATTCGGCATAATCAGTCTGTACGACATTAATACGTTTGTTTATCATGCCTACCAGCCCCGAATAGTTGTCCGACAACATGTTCGTATCATTCGCTCCTACGATATTGGAGAATAAAAGCCAACCTTTGGATTTAATGTCTTCCGTCATCGCTCCCGCAAGAGCATCCGAGGTGGAAAGTTGCATCATCTGCACATTGTCCGTGTAAGATGAAGCAAAATAGGTAATATCATCTGAAGCTTTTGCCATCGGATGCAGTAACAGAGTGCTGTTCGCCGCTTTCAAATCGTATGCATAATTACGGTTGTTTGAAACATAAAGCAGGACTTCGTTTTCCATGTCGAGTTTTTTAAGTAATGCCACCATTGTCGCTACGGCAACGTTTTTGTTGACTATATCCAAGTTAAAATAAACCTTTCCTTTGCCTTTCTTCAATGCGTCCTCTAAAGTGGGGATTCGTTCGTTTGTCAGATTCCCTGCTGCATCTTTAAGATAGAGCTGCTGTAATTGCTGATAAGAGTAATCTCCTACCGCACCGCTTCCGTTAGTGGTTCTGTTGATCGTATTATCGTGCATCAGCACCAATATTCCGTCAGAGGTGGGACGTGCATCAAGTTCGATCATTTCTACTCCTGCATTGATTGCATACTCTATGGAAGTTAATGAATTCTCCGGTATGCCATCAGCTATACCTTTCTGCGTGTTCGCCCGATGGGCACAAAGCCAAACCTTATAGGAACTATCATCAAATAAATTCTTTAAATCGGTCTTCAGATTTCCTGTAATAGGCAATTGTCCGCCCGGTTCGCCGCCCGGATTCTCTCCCGAGCCTCCCAACTGTGCACTGGTGTGGCGGCTGTCTTTCCCTTTCATCGGCCATGCCGAAGCTGCACATCCGGTTATACCTTCATCTTCCAAAGCTACCAGGACACTCTTCGACGGATCTACCGTGTGAGTAACGCCAATATAGATCGTTCCATCCGGTCCGATTGTAGGCGAACTCCAGATTTTTCCGATACCCGCTTCCCAGTTATCTTTTAAAGGAGAATCGCTCTCGCTAATCAGTGCAGCCAAGTCTTTTTTCAAGATTAGCTGTTCTTCCGAGGCTTCGGGTTTAATGATATAATAATTACCGGATTGTGTTCCAAAATGAATATTTCCGGCCTGATCGATTGCCGCACATCCACTGACGTCTTCCGGCACACCGTAATGCCATTGAATAACTCCATTAGGAGATAATGCAACAATTCCTCCCGTGGCTTCGCCCGGAGCACGTTTTACCGTCACAATGATACTTCCATCCAAGCCTATCACAACGCCCCCTTGGTCTAGTGTTCCTACATTTCCTAACGAAGTACGCCATTTCTCAACCCCGTCGCTTCCAATAGCAAACGCACTGCTTCCTATACTCGGGAAGGTGGCAATTCCGTATATAGTGCCGGTTGCGTCCACAGCTACAGAAGCATTCATATTTTCTGAAGGCTTATCATTTCCCGAACTATATATTTGCCATGCCCACATCACATTACCACCTGTATTCAGTGCAGACGCCGACGCGCCGAATAAGCCGTTCTTTCCACCAGCCCAAATTAATGTGTTGTTCGCCAATGCTATTCCGGCAGATACTCCCCCCGACGGGCCTCCGGAATTGTCTGCGTTTGCCACATAACCTACTCTGTAACCGGTATTCTTATCGACAGCAAGCACAGATCCCGTAGAGCCGCCGTTACCCATATAGATATGATTCTCTCCAATCGCACAAGTCAGATAATTAATACGAGGCTTTGAAGCCTGTCCTTTATTCCAAAATCCTTTTTCAGCATCTCCGGCAACGACCCATTTCTTTGTTCCATCGGGATTGATGGCATATACGCGCCCTACTTTGCCACTTGTGTCGCCTGTTCCTACATACACAGTACCGTCCGTATCAATGCTCGGAGTGGTATGCGTATTACCGGACGGAGAATCACCGTCAGCCGATGTCCATAAGTCGAATTCCCACAATTGCTCACCGGTAGTGGCCGAGAATTTCCGCAAATAATGGTCATTGGAAGTCATATATACATTATTATCATCACTGACTGCCGGAGCCGTAGAACGTATTTCGCCCAACACGTGGGCACCTACCCATTTCAGTTTCACATTGCCGACTTCGGGCAGAGGTTCAGCTTCAATCGTCAATAATTTATGAGCCATTGCATAATTTCCTTTACTGTCTTTCACATGTAAAGTCACTGTATATGCTCCATTCGTTTCGTAAGTCACTTTAGGAGCAACTTCTGTTGAAGTCTCTCCATTCCCTAAATCCCATTGGCAGGTATAATTACCTTCTCCGCCTACTGTCTCATTCGTGATACTGACTTCTTCGCCTACATAGTAGGTTGTCTTGTCAAAAGTAAATTTAGCTGTCAGCGCATTTTCCTTCCAATCATCCGAGCATGCTGAAAGTAGCAGCAAGCAGATAAAAAACGTTGTTACTATTTTTATATTCTTCATACTTTGTTCTTTCTAAGATAATTAATAGCCTTCATTTTGAGGGTAATTTTCCTCTCCCGCCAAATCGCGTTCCGACTGGGGAACAGGATAATACATCAGGTAGTTTCTACCGTTCAAGGAAGAAAACAAGTCCAAACGGTTGGTTCGCTTCAAATCATACCATCGTTGACCTTCCGCATACAACTCGCGGTGACGCTCATCAAGTATTTGATTCTGAAACTCTGCATCAGTCATATTTGAAGGCAACAAGACGGTTGCGTAGCGTTTGTTCATAAATTCTTTTAATGTAGCCAACCCATTGACTGCTCCCAATGCTTCCGCTTTAATCAGATACATTTCCGCCACACGGGTAACCACAATCGGGGTTTGTGACGGTTGTTCATTGGTAACAAACTGACCGGTACTTCCATTCGGGAATTTAATAATACGGCTATTATCTGCACCAAATACTGCCTTTGCCCGTATATCCTTTGACTTTACGGCGGTATCATCATAAAGATGGCTGTAACATTCGGTAGAAGGAGAGTAATCCCAAGTCGGATCGATGTCATTGACCGTTTGGTAGAATAACAGCAAACTTGTACTACGCTTGTTGGCTAACGCAAAGACCAGTTCTTTGCTACTGCTATTAGAGACAAACGCCTGGGCATACTCAACTGATGTAGTACTCAATGCGAAATTTGATTTTGTAATCACTTTGTCGGCATAAGCTGCCGCATTTGTATAGTCTTTCAAGGACAAACATACTTTGGCTTGAAGCGCATCACAAGCACTAAGAGACACATAAAAACGATCGGTGAAATCAGACAGTAATCCTTCCGCTTTCGCCAAGTCTTCTTTTATAAAACTCCACACTTCGGTTTCGGGGGAAATGGGAACGACGTCGTAAGTGCGCTTACGCAAGATAGGAACTCCTCCCCAGCGAGTGACCAGATGATAATAAATCAAAGCTCTGAAGTAGTATCCGGTCCCTCCTGTCTGCTTCACAACCTGACTCTCTTTATTAGATGACGCTTCGTATGTTTCGACCAAGAAATTAACTTGCTTCAAGGCTGTGAAACATTTCTGCCACTGGCTCAAAACTTCTTTAGAACTAGGAGCCATCAACATGGGGTCGTTCATGGAAAATCCGGGACCTGCCTTGAAATTCTCACCTTTTACATCACCATCCATATAAAATTTGAATACCAGTTCTTCCATTTCGGCATACACTCCATTCAATAACTTTTCCAAATCGGATTCGCTCAACATATCTTGAGGTATCTGATCTTTAGGCCGCATATCGTCCAGTATACCTGAACAACCCGTCATCCACAAAAGGCAAATGCTACATAGCAAATAGTTGATTATAGTATAGTATCGTTTCATACATCTATATTTTTAAAAGTTTAGATTCAGACCAAAAATAAATGTTCGCAATACAGGTTGCAACCCGAAGTCAACTCCATAATTTGAGTTTCCCGGGCTACCGGAAAATGATGTTTCGGGATCATAACCGGAATACTTGGTGAGAGTGAGTAGATTATCAGCCGAAACGTAGACTCTTAATGAGTTCACGCGGAGTTTCTTAACGACTGATTCCGGCAAAGTGTAACCCAAAGTCACAGTTTTCAGTTTAAAATAGGAAGCATCTTCCAAATAACGTGTTGAGGTTTGCACGTTATAGTCATAATCATACCCGGTATGTACTCCTATTCTTACAGGACGAGGAATCGTGTTGCTTGTGCCCTCTCCACGCCAGTATCCGTTAGCCACTTCTTTGCTTACATTAAAGTATTGCTCGACAGATTCGCCACGGTCATTTACTTTTACATTGGATAGCGCCAATCCTAAATGGTCAGTACCTTCGGAACCGTTCACTCCCCGCCATGCCGACATCACTTTACCACCTACCGAAAATTGTCCGAACAATGACAAATCGAAACCTTTGTAAGAGAAGTTGGAAGTAATACCACCGTAAAAATCAGGAATGGCTTTTCCTACATTCATTCGGTCGGCGTCAGATATATCTCCGTCTTCATTATAATCGAAATATTTCACGTCACCGGCACGGACTCCTTTCGCATACAGTTTCGCAGGCACTTCGTCGTCACGCTGGTAGATACCTTCCATCTTTAACATATAGAATGTACTGATAGGCTGTCCGTTAATCAACGCATGCATCGAACCTCCTAAAAGGTTACTACCGCTGCTGGGAACAATATACATATCATTTCCTTCGATGAGGGAAAGCAATTTGTTCTTTACAAAAGAAATGTTACCACCCAAATCCCATTTAAACTTTCCGGTGAAGATTTTACCATTCAAAGCCAACTCAAGTCCTTTATTCTCTAATGAGCCGATATTGGACTGTAATGTGGTATATCCGGTGGTTGCATTGACTGGTTTCTTAAACAGCAGGTCGGTAGTCTTTTGATAGAACATATCTATGTTTAAAGTCAGGCGAGACTGAAACATTTCTATATCAAATCCGATATTAAACTGGCTGGCTTTCTCCCAAGTCAAAGCACGGGCATCCTGCGAAATCTGGAATCCGGCAGAACCGTTGTAAGAAGCACCACCCGCACTAATCAGTGATAACGGAGCATAATTACTCACTCCTGCCATGCTACCTGTCATACCCCAGCTTAATCTTAACTTTGCATCATTGACGTATTTGTTTTTTGGGAAAAATTCCTCATTGGAGGCACGCCACGCAAAAGAAGCAGAAGGGAAATAACCATATCTCTTGTTCTTCGCAAAGCGGGAAGAACCATCACTACGCAAAGAAGCATTCAGTATGTATTTATTGTCCCAATTCAAAGCGATTCGTCCGAAATAGGATTCTAAGGCATAAGATGTATAACTAATATTTCCGGCGTAAATATTAGGACCTGCATTGATTAAATCAAAGTTGGAGGAAGGAAATGCGCCGTTAGCATAGTTATCACTCTTTGCCCCGAATTGTTCATAAGTGTATTTCTCAAACGAATGTCCCAACATGACGGAGTAGATTAGTTTATTCCATTCATTGTTGTAAGAGAATATATTATCTATCACATAGCGGAAACTCTGGTCTTTTTGTTCGGCTAATGCTCCCCAACCACTACTATTTTTACGGGCATCATGCTTGTCCGACAATTTTTTAGATGTGTTGTCCAAAATACCATATACGCTTACTGTTGGTGTGTACTTAAATCCTTTGAAAGGAGTTACGTCTATACTGAACACACCAGACAGTTGATATTTCTTAGCTACCCAGTCTTCTTCATTAATCAGCATCACCGGATTGTGGCGCAAAATATCTGTCCCGTTCACTTTATAAGATGTTCCGTCTTCTTTATAAGGTGAATACCAGGGCTGCTCCTCACGAGCTGTACGAAGTACTTTCAAGCTGGTACTCGTTTCTTCCAATAAGTCTGAACGGCTGGCCGAACCTGCCATATTCATATTCAGCTTGAACAGGTTGTTTATTTTATGTGTGAATTTGGCACGCATATTATACTGGTCATAGCTGCTCTTATTCAAATATCCTTCTTGAGTATTAGCGCCTAAAGAAGCAAAGAAGGTGGTCTTTTCATTTCCACCGGAAATGCTGATAGAGCCGGTACCTGTTTTCGAGTTTTTTCTTGATATTTCTTTCACCCAATTGGTTTCCTGAATTTGAGAAGGAACATACAATTGAAGGTTAGCTCCCATTTGCACATTGTAATTATCAATAGCGGCTTGCATCGTATTCATATATTCCATCGAATTGGCCATTTCAATGTCGCTAGCCAGATAAGCGAATCCGTAACGACCGGACACCTCTATCTTCGTCTTACCTTGCTGACCTGATTTGGTTGTTATCAATACAACTCCGGCATTGGCACGCGAACCATAGATAGCGGCCGCAGACGCATCTTTCAAAACTTCCATGCTCTCAATGTCATTCGGATTCAAGTTGGGATATTTTTCGCTGGGGATACCATCGACCACATAAAGCGGCGAGCTTCCCCCACTAACGGAACCGATACCACGAACGGTGACATTCGGCGCTTCTCCCGGAGTTCCTGATGCAGAGGAGATGTTCACACCCGCCACACGGCCTTGCAGCATTTTAATCGGATTATAGTCATTACCCTGATCTATATTTTCCATCTTTACTTTACTGATAGAAGTAGTGACTAGCTTTTGTGACTGGACTCCGTAGCCGACAACAACGACCTCGTCTATCATTTTACTGTCTTCCTGCAGTACAACTTTTACGAATGTCTGCCCTGCGGCAGAAAGGTCAACTGTTTTATAACCGATATAAGAGACGGTCAATATTCCCTTTTCCGGTACGTCTGCTAATGTAAACTTTCCATCAAAATCTGTAATCGTTCCGTGCGACTCACCTTTTATCACAATACTGGCACCAATGACTGGTTCGCCTTTTTCATCGACAACAGTACCTGTTATTTTTTTAGTTATCGATTTGTCCTGGGCTTTGCGAATCAATACAATCACATTGTCTTGTTCTTTCTTATACGCTAAGTCCATTCCTCCTAAAAGTTGTTGCATGGTTTGTTCAATCGTTGCGTTCTTCACATTCAACGATACTTTTCGGTTTAACTCCGGTAAACTCTCATTGTAGAAGAATTTGTAATTGCTTACTTGCTCGATTTTCTTTAAAGAGGCTCTCAAAGAGATGTCTTTCACATTCACTGTTATTTGGGAATAAGCGGTGAAAGAGACGCTTAAAAACAATAGCAGACAGATAGTCCGCAGTGTTTTCCAGTTCTTACTTCTCCCTGTATTTGCTTGAGGGAGCTTTTCAAAGGTTGTTTTGTGCTTCATATATCAAAACTTTTAAGTTGTTTGATAGGTATACAGACTACTATACTCGCTCGTCCAATCGCCTATCAGACTTTAACTCTCGTTAACTTATTCAATTCAGAGAACAAAAAAACCATTCCTAAGTAGTGGGCTTCGGAATGGCTCTATTCTATATTTTACTCAATAAACGATTATATTACTTTGTATTCACCAATATTACGTTCTTCAGCATTAAAGGAAACTCCCACTTTTACTAGCTCACGCCCGTCTGTCCGGTAAGGTAACAAATATCCTTTTTCATCTATTTGTTTCAGAGCTTCGTCTACTGTTCCTTCCAATTTAAACTCAAAAACATAAATACGGTCTTTCGTTTTCACCACGGCATCGGCACGACCTTTTGCGCTACGGACTTCTGCATCCACATATTGTCCCATCAACTTAAAGACGAGATAAAAGATAACCTGATAATGACGTTCGGTCTTTGTGTTCAATTCGTAGGGAATGTCGGCAAAGAATGATTTCATACGTTCCATAAAGGAAT
>USPQ01000051.1 GCA_900556625.1 uncultured Bacteroides sp.
AAGGGTAAACCTTTTTTTAGAACCGGAGTTAGTCTTCATCTTTGGCATCTTACTTATTTTTAAATTATTAAATATATAATGGCAACGCACTATACCTGCGCGTTACGCATTTTCTCTTATTCTTCCTCAGCTTCCGGCTTTTCAGCTTTCTGCACAGGAGCGGCAGGTTTCGGTGCTGCTGGCTTTTTAGCTGCCTCTTTCTTTTTCGGAGAAAGTTGTATAGTCATACGCTTTCCCTCAAGTATAGGCATCTGATCTACTTTCGCGTAATCTTCAAGGTCGTTGGCAAAACGAAGCAAAAGAACTTCACCTTGCTCCTTAAAAAGGATGGAACGTCCCTTAAAGAACACATAGGCCTTCACCTTATCTCCATCTTCCAAAAAGCCCTTAGCATGCTTCAACTTGAAGTTGTAATCATGATCGTCTGTCTGAGGTCCGAAACGGATCTCTTTTACATTGACCTTAACCTGCTTCGCTTTTTGTTCCTTCTGGCGTTTCTTTAATTGATAAAGAAATTTAGAGTAATCAATAATACGACAAACAGGGGGTTGAGCATTAGGAGAAATTTCCACTAAATCCAATTCTTTCTCTTCGGCCATTTTCAAGGCTTGAAAGATAGGATATACTTTCGGTTCAATATCGTCGCCTACAATGCGGACTTCTTTGGCACGAATCTGTTCGTTGATTCTGTATTGCCCTTTAAAAGTGTCATTCTTCATTAAAAACGTTTACTTCCTAGTTTGATCTTTTTATTGTTCTACTAAATATTTATCATGAAACGGCTGCAAAGTTACCATTTATTTATCATATTCTGAACTTCTTCGTTCAAAATTTTAGCAAATTCTTCAAATTTCATGGTCCCCTTATCTCCTTCGCCTTGTCTACGAACAGAAACTTCACCATTTTCTGCTTCTTTTTCGCCGACAATCAGCATATAAGGAATACGTTTCATCTCATTATCACGGATCTTGCGACCTATTTTTTCGTTGCGGTCATCTACAATCGCACGGATTTCGTGAGTTTTCAGATACATCTTCACTTGTTCCGCATATTCATTGAACTTCTCACTGATCGGCAGAATAGCAACCTGGTCGGGTGTCAACCACAATGGGAACTTACCGGCGGTATGTTCAATCAGCACGGCAACAAAGCGCTCCATTGATCCGAACGGTGCACGATGGATCATAACCGGACGGTGTTTCTGATTATCAGATCCCATATATTCCAGTTCAAAACGTTCCGGCAAGTTATAGTCTACCTGGATAGTACCCAACTGCCAGCGACGACCGATTGCATCTTTCACCATAAAGTCGAGCTTAGGACCGTAGAAAGCCGCTTCACCATATTCAATCTTAGCAGGTAATCCTTTTTCTTCACACGCCTCGATAATAGCCTGTTCTGCCTTTTCCCAATTATCATCACTACCAATATATTTTTCGCGGTTTACTTTATCGCGTAATGATATCTGAGCCTCAAAATTCTGGAAATTCATAGAACGGAACACAATAGAGATGATATCCATTACACGAAGGAATTCATCTTTTACCTGATCCGGACGACAGAAAATATGAGCGTCATCCTGCGTAAAGCTACGTACACGAGTTAAACCGTGCAACTCACCACTTTGTTCATAACGACAAACTGTTCCAAATTCAGCAATACGCAATGGAAGGTCTTTATATGAACGCGGGAAGTTCTTATAAATCTCACAATGGTGAGGGCAGTTCATCGGTTTCAAGAAGTACTCTTCTCCTTCTTCCGGAGTATGAATAGGTTGGAAAGCGTCTTTGCCATATTTTGCATAGTGACCGGAAGTCACATATAGTAACTTGTTGCCAATCGGCGGGGTGATTACTTCCTGATAGTCATAGCGAGTCTGGATACGACGCAAGAATTCCTGCAAACGCAGACGTAATGCAGTACCTTTCGGCAACCACATCGGAAGTCCCTTTCCTACCGTCTCCGAGAACATGAACAACTGCATCTCTTTGCCGATCTTACGGTGGTCACGTTTTTTGGCTTCTTCCAACAATACCAGATACTCATCCAGCATTTTCTTCTTCGGGAACGTGATACCATAAATACGTGTCAACATCTTACGGTCTTCCTGACCACGCCAATATGCACCGGCTACCGTAGTCAGTTTGATAGCTTTGATCGGAGCAGTCGTCATCAAGTGAGGACCACGGCAAAGATCAGTAAATGCCCCTTGCGTATAAGTAGTAATATGTCCGTCTTCCAATTCGGAAATCAACTCACATTTATAAGTTTCCCCACGATCGCCAAACATCTTCAATGCATCCGCTTTGGCAATGCTCTCTCTGACTACATCCTCTTTCTTGGCAGCCAGTTCCTGCATCTTAGCTTCAATAGCAGGCAGATCACTTTCCTTGATTACCGCTTCTCCCGGATCTACATCATAATAGAATCCGTTTTCAATGGCCGGGCCGATACCGAACTGAATGCCCGGATAAAGTTCCTGCAAAGCTTCAGCCAGCAAGTGAGCACTTGTATGCCAAAAAGCATGTTTGCCTTCTTCATCATCCCATTTATAAAGCACGAAATCAGCATCTTCATTAATAGGACGTCCTAAATCATAAGTCTCGCCATTCACGCCACAAGCCAAAACATCTTGTGCCAAACGCGAACTGATACTTTCTGCAATCTGTAAACCGTTCACTCCTTCATTATATTCACGAACAGAGCCATCGGGAAATTTTATCTTTATCATAATAGATGATGTTATATTTTCACAATTTGAACGCAAAAGTAAGTAAATCTTTTGAGTTTTCCATTTTTTATCAAATAAATGTTATTCCGTCTGATCCGTAAAACGTTTAATCACGTTATAAGCAGAAACAATACCCAACTCACCGGCTTTACTTAAATCAGAAATGCCCAGCTTGTTATTACCTAAAAATATATGGGTAAGGCCTCTATTAAAGTAAGCATCCGCAAAATCAGGATTCAGCTCGATCGCCTTGTCATAATCGGCAATAGCAGCCCGGTAGTCCTTCAGCATAGCAGAGACATTCGCACGGTTATAGTAAGCATAAACAAAGTCCGGTGCCAGATTGATCACCTTGTCCAGGTCTTTCCTTACTACTTCATAATCAACCGCAGTAATCTCTTTACGTTTATCACCCGGAATATCCGTTTCGGCGGCTTGTTCCGCCTTCTGATATTCCAGTTGCTTACAGCGGATAAGCGCACGCATAAAATAAGCCGGGAAGAAATCACCGTCCAACAGAATCGTCTGTGTCAAGTCAGCCACAGCACTTGAGAAGTCCTGCACCAGATAGAAGTCAATCGCACGGGCAAAACGCTTCGGAGCGCTCTTTTCATCAGCCACGATAGCGGACGTATGTGTATCGATCAAAGCAAAATGGAATTTCACCTGTTCTTCTGTCAACGGAGCTTCCATATTCGTAATACGGAGACGTTTAGAGAGGATTCCTGTATGGTTCAAGTCCTCAATATACTTATGAAAATTCACCGAACGTTTCACGTCACTCATTTTCTCATAATAAGTCAAAGCAAACATGGGCTCCAGTGTGATATTTACATTCTTGTCCTGCACACGTCCACGATAATCACTCGTATAACGCTGTTCGGCTTCAGAGTCATCGGCAATTACTATCTTACGATAGTTATTCATATTCTTATCCGACTTCTTGCGTGTTTTTTCTCCATCTTCATCTCCACTTCCGTCCGCTTTATCTTTATTCTGGGCAACATCCTTATTAGTCACACCGTTCTGCTTGTCAATCTGGGCTTTCATGACCTTAAACTCATCTTGTTCCGCTCCTTTCTTATCCCCAATTTTTCTACGGGCTTCCGAACGCTGATAATATCCGGCCAGAAAGTTAGGATACTGATTGATAACAGTCGTATAGTCTTGTATGGCCCCACGATAATCACCTGTCTGCGCACGGAGTAAACCACGGTTAAAGACAGCCATCATATTATCCGGTTCCATTTGAATGACAAAATCAAAGTCCTCAATTGCCCGGTTGTCATCCCCTACCCGTGCACGAAGCAGACCACGATTATAATGTCCGATAAAGTTATTGGGATCAATATCCAATGCCAAATCATAGTCACTCATAGCACCCCTCAGATTATTCTGATGGAATCTTGCCAATGCACGATTAATATAGTTTCCGGCATTCTTCGCACTTAAATGAATAGCCCGGTCAAAATCCGATTCCGCTTCCGCATATTTGGATTGCTGCAATTTCACAATTGCCCGTGCAGCCCATGCGTCCGGATCATATTTATCCAATTCAAGCGCCTTATTGAAATCGGTCAAGGCAGCAATGGTGTCCTTCTGCTGCAAAGACACTTCCCCCCTCATTAAATAAGCACGTGTATAACGGGGAGACACTTTCAGCAAACTTTCCAGATCCTCTTTTGCTGAATTATAATCCTTTTTCTGAATATGAGATAACGTTAAATTATGCCACAGAGTGATATTCTCCGGATCATAATGCAAAGCCTTCTGATAATCTTCAATAGCCCCGTCAAATTTGCTCTGACGGATTCTGGCAAGGCCACGAATCTGATAAGCACCTACCACAAACGGATTGCGTTGGATAGCCGCATCACAGTCTGCTTCCGCACCTTGAAAATCTTCCAGATTCAGTTTGGCCAAAGCCCTGAAAAAATAAGGCTCATACAAATAAGGTTTAGCGTTAATTACCTGGTTGAAGTACTGAATGGAAAGTACATAATCCTCAAAATAAAGAGCGTTTCGGGCGATAGTCATCACCCGATCCGTATTTATCTGAGCACATACCAGTGTGGGGAACAGTAATAATACTGTTAATATTCTCTTTATCATCGACATTTTATACTTGTAAACGAAGCAAAAATAATGCTTTTCGTTTACTTGACAGGGATATAAACGTTTTTTATCTTTATTTTACCTGTTTCATCTTATAAGAACTGCGTGCTTTCCCCTTCAACATCGTATTCAGTTTTCCCTTAATCATTTGCTTACGAAGTGGAGAAATATGATCAATAAACATCTTACCGTCCAAATGGTCGAATTCATGTTGCATTACGCGAGCCAGATAGCCTTCTACAACTTCCTCGTGTTCCACAAAATTCTCATCCATATATTTCACGCGAATCTTATCTCCTCTTTTCACTGTCTCATGGATACCCGGCAGACTCAGACATCCTTCTTCCATACTTACTTCTTCTCCCCCGACCTCTAGTATATGGGGATTGATATAAGCTTTATTAAAATCTTTAAATTCAGGATAATCCTCCGAGAGCGGATCTAATGTAATGGTAACAACACGAATTGGCAAACCGATTTGCGGAGCAGCCAATCCTACACCATCCGCATGCACCATTGTTTCAAACATATTTGCAATCAACTCTTTCAGATTCGGATAATCCGGAGTTATATCCTCTGCCACCTTTCTTAAAACAGGCTGGCCATATACATAAATAGGTAAAATCATATCTGATATTCTACTAAAAAATTAAGTTATTCTTTGTCTATATTAAAAACGTTTACTTTCCAAATATGTTTGCAGAATAATTGTAGCGCTAATCTCATCTACCAAAGCCTTGTTCTGCCGGTCTTTCTTTTTCAGTCCTGCCTCCAGCATAGTCCGATGCGCAAGAACGGAGGTAAAACGCTCATCCACATACTCCACTGGAAGCTCAGGAAAACGTTTTTTCAGTGAACGGACAAAAGGTTCTATATTTTTCATATTCTCCGAAACTTCATTATTCATTTGCTTAGGCAATCCAATAATAATCCGCTCTACCGGTTCCTTAGCGATGTAATCACCGATAAAATTCAAAAGCTCATGTGTAGGAACTGTCGTCAAGCCATTGGCAATCAGCTGCATGGTGTCGCTGACAGCTATTCCTGTACGTTTTCTTCCGTAATCTATTGCTACTATTCTGCTCATGGGGCACAAAAATACAAAAAAGACGCTTCCCGTGAAAGGAAACGTCTCTTTTATTATAATATTTCAAATATATATTATTCTTCAACAATTGCTACACGGCTCAGTTTAGCATCATCATAGAACATGTTGCCAACACCACCCTTATAGTCAACCTTCAACTGAGAAGCAGGAACTCCGAATTCGTTAACCATCAAGTCACGAACAGCTTCAGCTCTCTTCTTACTCAACTTCATGTTGTATTCAGCAGAGCCTGTACCCTTATCAGCATATCCAGTTATAGTAAATACTTTTCCTGGATTTTCCTTGATACCCTTAGCCATAGCTTCGATATTCATGTACTCTCTCTTGCTGATATTACTCTTACCGATATTGAATACTACGACAAGGCGTGGAACAAATCCGGCTTCTTTCTTAACAACCACTTCCGGTTTCTTATTACGTGCTTCAACCAGGTCACGCTTCAAAGATTCATTTTCACCCTTCAGTGCGTTTACTCTGTCTCTCATATCGTTCAACTGGCTCTCTGGAACCATCGGAACTGTAGGAACTGCATTCCAACCGCGTTTCTTAAATTTATAAGTAACACCTACAGTCAGTCCTAACATAGCTTCCTTATTCTCACCAGCCAATGTATTTTTCATAAACAGGCTACGCATTTCCACGTTGAAGTCCAAAGCAGACGACAAACGGAAACGGTTAATCAAACCTAAATTAAAACCAATATTATCATCTGTCGGTTTCGTCCAAGAATGAACCCATCCTGCACCTGCATAAGGGATGAATGAATACAGACGGTCTTCCTTATACCCGCAGAACATATTAGTAAGGTTCAACATAACATCAGCATGGAAATTAGCGATATTCCATTTCTGCTTATAATATCCGTTAGACATAACGCCACCTTTTACATAAGCATCATCTTCAAGCAAAGTAGCTCCCTTAGCCTGAAGACCATTATAAGCAATACGCAAACCGATTCCGGGAGTAAACCACTTTCCTACAGCAATGTCCAATGCAGGAGCAAGTCGTTTTCCAAAATCCAACTTACCGTCATTATCTCCAAAATACATCTGGGCTCCCAGACCACCGCTAATAAACCAATTAGCTCCAAAGCGGTTTGTCTCTACGCTATAGCTAGTTGCTGCTTTTTCTTTTTCCTGAGCAGGCAGACAAACAGAAACTGCCGCCAATAAAATAAATAATAAACCCTTTTTCATCTCAATTTATTTTAGTAAATAATATATTTCCATCAAAAAGAGAATAAGATGAACTTATTTTCTTAAAAATTACTGCAAATATAGATATTTAATATAATACACACAAAAAATCACGTAAAAAATCACACCCCCATTCTTTTTTTATAAAACAAAAAATAGCCAACGACAAATTTATCATTGGCTATTCTTATTTTTCTGCTGTACCTTTAATATACTAACTTCACATTATCAATCCATAATGTATTTCCCGGAGAACCTATATATGCCCCTCCGTGACTGGATGTAAACTGAAGACACAGATGGGTAGGAACGTCATTTTCATCCCCCCAAGCCACCTCATGAATAGGTACACTTTCGCCTTTACTATTGACCGTGTAACTTTCAGTAACCTGCAGACGCATCATGTGAGCCTTATATTCAGGACGACTTGTAATATCACCATACATAATTTCATAGGAAACATTATTCTTCCAGTCCGTAGAGTGATAATAATAGGTCACCATTGTACCGATACGTTTCGCATACACGTTTCCTTCCGCATCTTCCCAACGTTTCTGTAAAAACAGAATAGCTGCAGGATAATCTTTACCGGGAACATCCGTAATCTTACTGAATCCGGTAGCACGGATACGATTTTCGCGATCCGACATCTTCACCTTGTAATCGAACTGAAGGGCTACCGGTTTCTTAGTAAACGGAATACCGGTCTGCAGCATCTTCTGTGGGTTCTTAGTACCTTTAATAGGTTCATGCACCGATCCGGTAAAAATAGAACCAGCCGCCAGCACCGTGATATTGACCAGTCCCAGTACCTTCACACTTTCCATGCGAGTATCCAGCCGCGCACAGTATCCATTCCCTCTTTTTTCGGGGAAAACCGATGTGTTCGTCTTGGTAATTCCGGCTACTTTTGCCATCACGTTTGAAGTACCCCAAGGCGAACCACCCATATTTTTATAAACCTGATCTCCCTTGATTACAGTGGTCGGCCCTATCGCATATACATTCTTTGTATTTCCGCCAATAATGCTCGACTCCTTTATTTGACGGTCTACCCATTGATCCATGTCTCCAAAAGGAACCATTTCGACTTTATGCTGCGCCATCAAAGACAAGGAAGAAAAAAATGCAACAAAACCTGTCATCAACAGGCGATGAACGATTTTCTGAACCATTACTTTCCTTTCTTTTTTTCTTCTTATAAATTATACTCCCATTGCTTTAAAGCAAATCCCCAATTCTCTTCAACCAGACGAATTGTGCGATCATCATATTTATACTTGTTCTTTTTATATCCTTTCTTACCGCCCACATACTTTTCTATGTCAGCACGCGCTTCCGTGAATCCCGGAATAGAAAGTGACTTATAAATATTCTCTGTCATTCCCATCGCATCTGCTTCAAAATCTTCAAACTTCACCTCCATCAGATTACCTTCGGGGATAAACTGTTTATCCGATTCATACTTATGATAAAGTTTTGCATAGATAGAAAGGATATTTTCCTCCAATTGTTCATTGCTGATATCCTGCAACTTCAACGGTTGAATCGTATTTGTAAAGAAACTGCGTGTAGATTCGAATACCGTATACGGATTACGCATCAAGTAAATAAACTTAGCGTTCGGGAACATCTTTACCAGTTCTTTCACCCGACCGGTGTGCGGAGGATTCTTGCTAAGGAATTGAGTACCATGTGTATTCCACAAAGAAATCTTAATCAGTTTCGTAAATACCTCTTCAAAAACTTTCAACTCCGCGTCTGTAATATCATCAAACAACAGATACTTGTCTGCATATTCCTGTTGACATTTCGGTAAAAACCAAAAATTATAATAAGTATAAGGCATCATATTCGACAATGCAAATTCCTCTTCCTGCGGAAGATCCACAGCCAGTTCCATATTGTCGGTCGGACGTTTATCCGGCATCAGCCAACTCATATTCTTTTTAAAGAAAGGCTGTCCCCACATCATCAAATGAGGAAACACAGTCTGATACGTTGTATTATACCCAAAATGCTTGTCGCAAGAGAACACATTATGAACAAAAGTAGTTCCGCTTCTCCAATGTCCCAGAATAAATACCGGATCATGTTCCAATGGTTGGTTGGCCAATAGCTTTTCATACCGGCTATTCTGCAATCCGGCTAATGGAGAGAGTAAACGGCACACCGCCTTTGTCAACCGGTATTTTCCTTTGTAAGCCGCATCTATTTCACGACCGGCAGTGATAGCCTTAAACGTTTTCCAGTCTGCACCTACCAGCGTATTAATCGGAAGTTTATTAAATTCGAGTAATCCCATACTTTTCTTACTTTATTATTTTCACAGCAAAACCCTGACGTTCCAATTCCTTTGCTGCTTTCTCCACAGCTTCATAATGTTCCGGAGCAATTCCCAACTTCGGTAAGTCCAAAACAGGAATATCATCCGTATTGCTCATATCCTTCACCTCAACCCGATCGATAATCATACCGACAGCCGAAGTATTATTCGTAATAGGATCAATCAAGATAAATGAACCGCATGACTTATTCTTCTTATACGGATCAAAGAAAAGTTCTTTGGCAGTAGTCAGCACCACACGTGCAATCTGATTGAGCTGCAATGGCAAACTATCTGCCGTCAATTGTCCATTATCAACAGAAAGGTGTTCCATTGTGTTTACATCCACCTTATATTTAATCGCATCAATACGGGTACGGCTCAGATTAGTCGTTTGCTTGATAAAGAAAGATTTATTGATATCCATCGGTTCCTCGTCCATCCACACCATCATTGCCTCAAAATTACGGTCGATAATAGGCAAGTTATCCGGATGTACCAGCATTTCACCACGAGACACATCAATCTCATCTTCCAAAGTCAATGTAACAGATTGCGGTGGAAACGCATAATCCAACTCCCCGTCATAAGTTACGATACTTTTTACCTTAGACGTTTTTCCCGAAGGAAGTGCCATCACTGTATCCCCCTTACGGACAATACCGGATGCGACCTTACCGCAGAAACCTCTAAAGTCCAGATTCGGACGAAGTACATATTGAACCGGGAAACGGAAATCAGACAGATTATGGTCATTATCGATATGAACGGTTTCCAGAAAATCCAACAAAGAGATTCCTTTATACCACGGAGTACGTTCCGATTTATCCACTACATTATCTCCATCCAAAGCGGAAAGAGGAATACAGTTCACATCAGGAATTCCCAACGGAGCAACGAATTTCTTGTATTCGGCAACAATCTCGTTGAACCGTTCTTCCGAGAAGTCCACCAAGTCCATCTTGTTTACTGCCAATACGACATGCTTGATACCCAACAGAGATACCAGGAAAGTATGGCGGCGTGTCTGTGTAATCACTCCCATACGGGCGTCTACCAGAATAATAGCTAAGTTAGCCGTAGATCCGCCGGTGATCATATTACGAGTATACTGCTCATGTCCCGGAGTATCCGCAATAATAAACTTACGGCCGTTGGTAGAAAAATAACGATAAGCCACATCAATCGTAATACCCTGTTCCCGTTCGGCTTTCAAACCATCGAGCAACAATGCGTAGTCTATATGCTCACCCGCATTTCCTACACGTTTGCTATCACGCTCCAACGCATCCAACTGGTCTTCGTACAATTTCTTACTGTCAAACAACAAACGTCCGATCAGCGTTGATTTCCCATCATCAACCGAACCGGCGGTCAACAGTCTCAGCAAGTCTTTCTGCTCATCCTTATCCAGAAAAGCCTTTATATCTAATTTATTATCTGCCATCACTTGTTACAATTAAAAGTATCCTTCACGTTTCTTCTGCTCCATACTCGCATCCTGGTCGAAGTCAATCACGCGAGTTGTCCGCTCACTCTTAGTAGTAGTCATCATTTCTTCCACAATCTCCTCAATTGTTGAAGCTCCGCTTTCTACAGCACCCGTCAATGGCCAACAACCCAGCGTACGGAAACGGACCATCTTCATTTCAATCTGATCACGGTATTTTTCCGGCAAGCGGTCATCATCCGCCATAATCAGATTACCATCCATTTGTACTACCGGACGTTCCTTTGCATAATACAACGGGACAATCGGAATATTCTCCAGCCGAATGTACTGCCAGATATCCAACTCTGTCCAGTTACTCAACGGGAATACGCGAATACTTTCCCCCTTGTGTACACGGGCATTATAAATATCCCACAATTCAGGGCGCTGGTTTTTCGGATCCCACTGATGGAACTTATCCCGGAAAGAGAAAATACGTTCTTTCGCACGTGATTTCTCTTCATCACGACGGGCTCCCCCGAACGCTGCATCAAACTTATACTTATCCAGAGCCCGAAGCAATGCCTGTGTCTTCATCAGGTCAGTGTGTACTTTGCTTCCATGCGTAAAAGGTCCCACCCCTGCATTGAAAGCTTCCATATTACTTTCTACAATCAGATTCCATCCATATTTCTTAGCATATTCGTCACGGAACTGAATCATCTCCTTGAACTTCCATTTCGAATCGATATGCATCAAAGGGAATGGTACTTTACCCGGATAAAACGCTTTTTCCGCCAAACGTACCATCACCGAAGAATCCTTTCCGATACTGTAAAGCATCACCGGATTCTCAAATTCCGCCGCCACCTCGCGGATGATATGAATAGACTCTGCTTCGAGTTCTTTCAAGTGGCTTAATTTATATTCTTCCATTTATTTTAAAAGTTATGAATTACGAATTATGAATTTGCCGACAACCGCATACTAATTCTTCATTCCCAATTCTTCATTCTTCATTTCACATTCTTCACTTTAGGTAAAATCAGCTCCAGCAAACGATTCACAGATTCTTCCAGACTTAGTTTAGAAGTATCCAACGACAAAGCCGGATGTTCCGGTATCTCAAAAGGCGCGGAGATTCCCGTAAAATTCTTTATTTCTCCTTTGCGGGCTTTCGCATACAAGCCCTTTACATCGCGTCTCTCACACTCCTCCAACGGGGTACTTACGAAAATTTCCAGAAAATCATCCTTTCCGATTATATTCGCTGCCATTTCGCGAATATCATTATTCGGACTGATAAAAGCAGCAATTGTTATAATGCCGCTGTCCAAAAACAACTTTGACACTTCGGCTATACGGCGAATGTTCTCCACCCGGTCGGTTTCCGAAAAGCCCAAATTATTATTAATTCCGCTACGGATATTATCCCCGTCCAGAATACGGCAAAGCAGTCCACGCTTATGCAGTTCGCGTTCCAATGCAATGGCAACTGTACTTTTCCCCGACCCGCTCAGTCCGGTAAACCATATCATGACACTATGCTGTCCCAAAAGCTCTTCTTTGTCTTGCCGTGTCATCATGCGGTCAAATATAGGATATATATGATTCTTTTCTTCCATCTATAAATTAGTTTTATTAAAAGTTCCAGATCATCGGGATCAGAATAACAGAAATTAAGAAGGTTATAATATTTAGTGGTAATCCGATACGCACAAAATCCATAAACTTATAGTTACCGATACCTTGCACAATCAGATTCGTCTGATAACCAATCGGTGTAGAGAAACTGGCAGATGCAGCCATACAAATCACCACAAAGAAAGGTGTCGGGCTGACTCCCATCTGTGCCGAGATCGACAGTGCCAAGGGAAACGCCAAAGCCGCCGCTGCATTATTGGTTATCAACTCCGTAAACAGATTTGTGATAATAAATAGCATTGCAAGCAACACGTGCGGACCGTAATCATCACTTAACCCAATGATGAACTTAGCAACGCAATCCGCCACTCCCGAATTTACCATCGCCTTACTGATCGCAAAAGCACAAGCAATCGTAATCAGGATATCCCACGAAATGTATTTAGTATATTTGCGGGCAGGAAACAGATTTGTCCATGCCATAATAATAGTAGTAATAGAAACAAAGAAGAACATATCCAGTTTGATATCCGGAAACATTTCCCTCACAATAGGAAGCTCACCCACTGTTGCACCTACAATCATCAACACCAAAAGAAACAAAGCAAACCAACGTTTTTTCTTTCCGGCAGTATCAGGGTCACTTCCATTTGTCAACAGCACGAATACGGAAGATTCTCCCCATGTCGGAATAAACGTATCATCAGCCATCACAACCAGAGTATCTCCTTCATGAAGCACTATATCTTCCAGATTCGTAACAAAACGTTGCCCGTTACGTGTCTTTATCTCCTTCACTTCCGCCCCATAATGGCGTTGGAAATTAAAATCCTTCAGTTTCTTATTAATACCGGGAAAACGCGCACCCAATACTGCCTCTACCCGGTGTAGCTTCTCCCCTTCCTCTACTTCCTCATCCGGTACCGCCGTATCCGGGCGTGCATCCGGCAACAGACGCTTCGAGAAAACAAACAGATAAATAATACCGGCAATGGCTATAAAGATTCCTACCTTTCCAAGTTCAAACATTGAGAAGCCTTCGAACCCGGCATCCAATATCATACCATGTACCACCAGATTAGTAGAGGTACCGATCAGCGTACAAATACCCCCCAGAATAGTGACATAAGAAAGAGGTATCAAGAATTTTGTAGCAGGAAGCTTCACCGCATTAGCCCAATGCTTGATAATAGGAGCAAAGATAACCACGACAGGAGTATTATTCAAGAAAGCGGAAATGAACGCTACCGAAGGTAAAAGACGCAACTGTGCCTTAAACACCGTTGTCTTCCCCTGAGGCAACAGTTTCTTTATCACCTGTCCCAGCGTACCCGACTGTCGGATCCCTTCACTCACCAGAAATAGCAAAGCAACAGTTATCATACCTTTGTTGCTAAAGCCTTCAAGCATCTCTTTGGGAGTCAGAATACCGGCACACAAAAATAATACCACTACTGAAAAAAGTATCATACCCGGACGCATCTTATCTGCAACCAAGGCAGCTACCATTCCTAATAGGGCCAATAGTACAAATACAATTTCAAATGTCATATAAACATCAATTAGTGTTCTCTCTTGGGCTCAACAATAAACCAAGGATTCAATAAGTCCTCCTTATTATATCGTAACGGTTCATCCTTTCCGGCTTGATACACTTCCATTCCGGCAGCACGTGCAATCGCATGTCCGGCAGCCGTATCCCACTCCATAGTCGGAGCAAAGCGCGGATACACGTCAGCCTCTCCTTCCGCCACCAGACAGATCTTCATAGAACTTCCACGCGATATCAACTCAATGCCACCGCGTTTCTTTTTCCTCAGGTCTGCAATATATTCTTCCGTTTCAGGCGACAAGTGCGAACGGGAAGCAACGACTATGAAATGATCACGAGGATCATCCAAAGGCAACCGTTCCGAATCTTCGATCATCTGTTTCAATGTCACCGTATCATCTTCCAGACCGACAAGACCGGAGCACTTATATGCTCCCACACCCTCAACCGCAAAATAGAGTATTCTCTTTACAGGCACATAAATAACCCCTATCACAGGCACCGAGTCTTGCACCAAAGCAATATTTACAGTAAATTCTCCATTACGCTTGATAAATTCCTTTGTACCATCCAAAGGATCCACAATCCATAACGTATCCCATTTACGGCGGACCTCATAATCCAGATGTCTCCCTTCTTCACTAAGGATCGGGAAAGGAGTCTTGCTCAAAACGGCAACAATTGCTTCATGTGCTTTTCTGTCCGCTATTGTCAGTGGAGAATTATCAGCTTTTCTTTCTATTTCAAAATCCGATGCCGGATCCTCATAAATAGACAGTATTTCTTCACTTGCTTTCAATGCCGCATCAATAGCAGCCATTACATATTTTTGTTCCATTTAATTCTTTTATTAAAACCTCATTTCCATCAAGGCTGTGAATTCTCCAAATTAAGAATTGACAAAAGTAAAAACTTTCTTTGCTATAAAAGTTTCCTCACTGACATTTATAACTTCTTTTAGTAGAAAGATAAAAATATCTAAATAGATATTCAACCCTTTCTCAATAAAAAAGCAGTAACTTCCCAGTTACCGCCTTCTTATTTGGAAACAACATTTGTTCTTTCCAAGTATATATTACCAAAAAGAAATCAATAAACACGATACAGCAACCAGGCTCCCTGGAAGTCCGAACGGTCCGGATACTTAGCTTTAAAAGCATCACGGGCTTCAGCTGCTGCAGCTTTATCGGCAAATGAACTTACGATAACACGATACATCGCCTTATCTGCATTGAATGCGATAGTTGACTGATAACCTTGTGCGTCCAACCAGTCTTTCAGACCTTCCGCATTTGCTTTAACGCCAAAACTACCTGCCACTACACTATAATCTTTCAATCCCTCATTGCCGGAAACCACTGTAACTTTTTCCTGGCGAACGCCGGATGTATCTGCCACTTTAGGTGTTGCCACAGGAGCTGCCACTACCGGAGTCACTTCTACCGGAGCTTCCACCTGCGGTTCCGCCAATTCCTGCTGTTTTGCTTTCTCGTAAGCTTTCTTATAGGCGCTTTCGCTGGATTTACAAGATGCAAAAGCCAGCACCAAGCATACTCCCATTCCCAATACGACTAATTTTTTCATAATCCTATATTCATGTTTTAATTAATAATTCTATATCCTTGTCCATCTACATTTAGTTTCGGGCAACAAAATAATAGAAATTTTATCATCCGGCAAAGAAATCCGGCAAAAAAACCTCTATTCCGTCTTTTTCTTGTACGAAATAGTACCCGTAGCCTGATAAGTAGGCATTAAAAGTACTTCCGCAATCTGAATATGCTCGGGAGCCGATGCGGCAAAATAGACAGTCTCGGCAATATCATCTCCCGTCAACGGACGAATCCCTTTGTAAAAATTATCAGCAGCCTCTTTATCTCCACGATAACGTACTACCGTAAAATTTGTTTCCACCATACCCGGCTTAATATTCGTTACTCTCAATGGTGTATCCACCAAGTCAATCCGCAAACCGTCCGACAGAGCTTTTACAGCAGCTTTAGTCGCACAATACACGCTTCCTCCGGGATAAGCGGCATCACCGGCAATGGAACCGATATTGATAACATGTCCGCGTCCGCGTTCCACCATACCGGGTACTACCATGCGTGTCATAGCCAGCAACCCTCTTATATTCGTATCGATCATGATGTCCCACTCATCCAAACTCCCCTCAAACTCCTTATCTACACCAATCACCAGTCCGGCATTGTTGACCAGCACATCAATCGCTTTCCATTCTTCGGGCAAAGATTCCAAAGCTGCAGCAGCCTGCTTCCGGTCACGTACATCAAAAGGAAGTATATATACCCGCACACCATACATCTTTTCCAATTCAGCCTTCAATTCCTCCAACTTCGACACGGTGCGTGCATTCAAAATCAAGTTCCATCCCTCTTTTGCAAACTTACGGGCACAACCTTCACCAATTCCGCTACTGGCACCGGTAATAAAAACAATTTTAGCTTCCATTATGTTTCGATTTACAATATTAGTTGGCAAAAGTACGCCTTAAGTTATATTGGTTAGCCTCGAAAGTCAGTTAAATAAGATTAAACCGAAGAAGAAAAAAAATAAATATAAAACTGAGCACTTTTTTTTCGTTTTCATGAACAACCTTTCAATAAAAATGTTATATTTGTTGTATCATAATCATTTTAAACATTACAAATTATGAAAGGATTGAATGTATTAGCAGCTTTTCTGGGTGGTGCAGCCGTAGGCGCAGCCCTTGGTATTTTATTTGCTCCTGAGAAGGGAGAAGATACTCGTCATAAAATTGCAGAGATTCTCCGTAAGAAAGGTATCAAGCTCAACCGTAATGAGATGGAAAATCTTGTTGACGAGATTGCAGCTGAGATGAAAGGAGAAATAGCAGAGTAAATGAGTAACAACAGACTAAAACAGAGCGACCATGTTTGCAGACGATAAAAGTATTGAGAATTTCCAGCAGTTATTTTTCGAGTTCAAGAAATATTTAGAACTTCAGAAAAAATATACCAAATTAGAATTAACGGAAAAGTTAACCATACTATTCTCAACGTTAATCATGATATTAGTACTTATTATCTTAGGCATGGTAGCCCTGTTTTACCTGCTTTTTGCATTGGCTTACATATTAGAGCCATTGGTCGGTGGTCTCATGGCTAGTTTTGCCATTATTGCCGGTATCAACATTGTCCTAATCTTCCTAGTTATTATTTTCCGCAAGCAGCTCATCATCTCTCCGATGGTGAACTTCCTCGCTAATTTATTTTTAACCGATTCTAAATAAATTATGAGTACACAAACACCACCACAGAAAATTACTTTAGAAGAAATCGCAGAACGTAAAAAGAAACTTCTAAATGAGATTCACGCTCAAAAGAAAGCCATGACTGCCACAACACGCGAGATATTCGCTCCGCTAGCTCCGGCTACCAACAAAGCGGATGCCATTATGCGTTCGTTCAATACAGGCATGGCGATATTCGATGGGGTGGTAATGGGAATCAAGATTATGAAGAAAGTACGGGCGTATTTCAGGAATTTGAGATAAAAGGAAGAAGAAAACGGACAAAGCCCTCTTCTACTTCACGATTAGGAAAGCCAAG
>USPQ01000052.1 GCA_900556625.1 uncultured Bacteroides sp.
ACACAAAAACTAAACTAGACTTAACTAAACTATTCTATTCTTGGAATTTCACAATTCCTTTCTGTTCGTTGCAAAGGTAGGGATAAAACAGGTTTTGGCAAACTATAATCGACAAAAATCTCGTTTTTACCGATAAAATAGGGAATCATCAACTTCTTTCATCAAGGAATGCTTGGAAAACCTGTTTGTAACTGTCACTGATGGGGATGTATGTTTTGTCAAAAACAATGCGTCCACGATCTATTACACGTATCTTATCCTTTTGAACGATGAAAGAGCGATGCACACGTATAAAACGGCTGGAAGGCAAAAGTTCTTCCATCGCTTTCATACTCATAAGGGACAGTATTGGTTTGGAGGCGTCTTCCGTATAGATTTTAATGTAATCTTTTAATCCTTCGATATACATGATTTTCTTTAATTCCACTTGTACCAATTTGTAGTCACTTTTTACAAAAATACTGTCTATCTCTTCTGGCTTCTGAACCAGTTCGAACCATTGAAGCGCTTTGTTGGCTGCCTGTAGGAAGTCGATGTATGAAATCGGCTTTAATAGATAGTCAAGTGCGTTGACACGATAGCCATCGATGGCATACTGTCCAAAGGCGGTAGTGAATACGATACGGGTACGGGAATCCACCATTTTTGAGAATTCCAGTCCGTTAAGTTCGGGCATTTGGATATCCAGAAACAAGAGGTCAACTTCCTCGCCAGGCAATTCTTTCATTGCCTGAACAGCGCTGGAGTATTTTCCTACGAGTTGTAGAAACGGGGTTTTGTTTGCATAACTTTCCAAAAGGCCGATAGCCAAAGGCTCATCATCTACGATTGCACAACGTAATACCATACTACTATTCTATTAATATAAAATTCTATACTTAATGTTTTCTCTCTACTCTTTGATCTTAATGCTCAATTTTGATTCGTAACACTTCCCGTCCCGTGAAGTGCCTTTCGACCAAGTGTAAGCCCCCGGATAAAGTATCTCCAGCCGTCGGCTGACTTGTTCTAACCCCACGCCCGAACCACTTTTATCCCACACTTCCTTGGGGAAATTACTATTGCGGATTTCGCAGATCACTTCTTGGTCGTTCTCGGAAATATGAATGTGGATGAAACTAGCTTCGGTAGGGGAGATACCGTGCTTGAAGGCATTTTCTATCAATGAAATAAAGATTAGCGGGGCGATCAGTGTCTGGCAGTTTGGGTGAATATCGAATTGAGTACTCATCTGTACATTAGCCGACAGGCGGATACGCATCAGTTCGATATAGTTACGGATGAAATCAACCTCTTTACAGAGCGGGACATACGTCTGCTGATTGTCATATAATACGTATCGAAGCAATTTGCTCAGTTCCTGCACAGCTTGTTGAGCTTTGTCCGAATCGAATGCGATTAAAGCATAAATATTATTCAGAGTATTCAACAAAAAGTGAGGGTTCAACTGATTACGCAGATTTTTCAGTTCGGCTTCCGTGCGATTCCGTTCCGCTTCCTTGCGGGTAGCCTCGTTTTGCGTCCATCGTGCGCTCATACGGATAGCGGCACTCAATCCGATAGTGAAAACAAGGCTTAGCATATCTCGCAGGAAAAACAACCATCCCGGAGGCATACCCGGACGTCTGGGCTTGTTCTCAAATGACGGATCGAATGTCAGACTTTGCCAGAGATGAAGCAGTATCCCGATGATACACAACAAGATAATGTTGTAGACAATATATCTTTTTGATTGATTCTGAAAAAGATATCGGGGGACCAGAAAGAAGTAATTGACGTAGAACACAATCATAAAAGAAAGCGGTACGGCAAAATGGCGTATATAAGCCATCCAGTTAATGTTCCCGTTTCCGCGTTCTACGAAAAAGAACGGGAAACCGAACATAATCCCCCAGCTGATAATGTGTATCAGTATCTCCAGGGGACGACGTGCGGATGTAAAGGTTTGTTTCATAAAGACAAAGATAGCTCTTTATTCGTATCTGATAGCTTCAATCGGGTCTAAATCTGCTGCTTTTTTGGCAGGATACCATCCAAAGAAGACTCCGGTGACGGTACAGACGGCAAAAGAGAGGAATACACTCCACGGCTGGATATAGATAGGCCAATGCGCCACGCTTTTGACTATCCAACTGGCTCCGCAGCCGATGACCACTCCGATGATTCCTCCTGTGATACTGATCATGATGGCTTCGATAAGGAATTGGCTCAGAATGTCGATTCCTCGTGCGCCGACCGACATTCGCAGACCGATTTCACGGGTTCGTTCCGTGACGGATACATACATGATATTCATAATTCCGATACCGCCTACAACCAATGAGATGCCGGCAATACAAGCAAGCAGGGTGGTCATTAAATCGGTGGTAGAGTTGAGCATTGTACTCAATTCCTGTTGTGTACGAATGGTGAAATCATCATCGTCAGAGGTCTTCAACTTATGATTGCGACGAAGAATCGTGCTGATTTCATCCGTAGCGTATTCTGTCATATCTTCGGTGAGGGCGGAGGCGAAGATACCTTGCAGATAGGTAACGGCAAGCAGACGTTTCATCACCGTTGTGTAGGGAGCAAGTACTACTGCATCCTGATCCTGTCCCATAGAATTGTATCCTTTCGACTTGAGCACACCTACCACTCGGAAAGGGATCTTGCTAAAACGGATAATTTTTCCCACCGGATCGCTTCCGTCGGGAAAAAGATTGTCTACTATTGTCTTTCCTATCACGCATACTTTTGCCGAGCTTTGTATGTCGGCTTCCGTGAACATCTCACCGTTCTCCACCGTTAATTGGCGGATCTCGAGATATTCCGTTCCAACCCCGTTCACGGAGGCAGGATAGTTGTTGTTGCCGGCAATAAGCTGCCCCGATGAAGAGACATTGGGGCTGATGGCTGACAGGAAATTGGTCTCGTCACGCAAAGCCTCGTAGTCGGTGAGCTTTAACGTTTGCATGGCAGACGGATCTTGGCGCACACCTCCACGCATATCGGCTCCGGGATGAATCATAATCATGTTCGATCCCATTTCGGAAATCTGTTGCTGGATACTTTTCTTCGAACCTTGTCCGATGGCAAGCATCGTGATGACGGAAGCGACACCGATGATAATACCGAGCATGGTGAGAAATGCACGCAATTTGTTGTTTGCCAATGCGCGGAGAGCTATCTTGAATAAATTGGTTCCATTCATGTTGTTAGTAATTAGTTATTTCGTTAAACGCGGTCTATCCTTCTTCGTCATTTTTTGGTAATGCAGCCAATGCTTCAGCAGCGGATAGAATTTCCGGATTAGCGGTATCCTCTATGACATGACCGTCGCGCAGGCGGATATTCCGGCTGCTATATTGCGCAATCTCCGGATTATGCGTTACGAAGATGATGGTGCGTCCTTCCGCATGAAGCTTTTGAAAGAGGACAAGTATCTCAAATGAGGTACGGGTGTCGAGGTTTCCGGTTGCTTCATCGGCAAGAATCACAGCCGGATTGTTGACCAATGCGCGTGCAATGGCCACCCGCTGCATTTGCCCACCGGACATCTGGTTTGATTTGTGTTCCAGACGGTCACCTAATCCTACGGCCTGCAGAGATTCGATGGCACGGCGACGGCGTTCGGCGGCACTGACAGAAGAGTTGTACATAAGTGGCAGTTCTACGTTTTCTACAGCCGTTGTTTTGGGCAACAAGTTATAGTTTTGGAACACGAATCCGATTTTCCTGTTCCGCAAGACCGCACGTTGAGGCTTGCTCATAGTGCGGACGGGGATGTCGCTGAGCAGATATTCACCGCTCGTCGGAGTATCCAGGCAACCCAGAATATTCAGTAACGTAGATTTTCCCGAACCGGAAGTACCCATGATAGTGACAAACTCCCCTTCGTGAATGGTGAACGAAACACCTCGTAACGCATGGACGGTTTCATCACCTACCTGAAAGTTACGCTTGATATTTTGTATTTCAATTACTTTCTTCATGGTGTTTGTCACTTGTTGTTTTTCTTCTTACTTCCCGGAGGACCAGGCATGAACGGGCTTCTTTCTCCTCCGCTCTGTTGGTTGGGTCCGGCTTCCATATTTTCGCCCGGCATGGCACCGATAGTAGCTTCCGTCACAATTTTAGCGCCTTCGGAGATACCACTGATAATTTCCGTCGACATACCGTTACTGATTCCTATCTCTACCGGATGGGCAGTGAATGTATTTCCTTCGCGTGTCCAAAGTTTATGTTCACCTTTACAGTCATTTACGATGTCGTTAGCACCGATTAAGGGTTTTTCGGGTACGAAACGCAATGCTTTGTTCGGTACAGAAAGTACGTCTTTTTTATCAAGGATATAGATGGTGACATTGGCCGTCAGACGTGGTTTCAGTTTCAAATCGGGATTGGGAGCGGAGATTACCACTTCATAAGTAACCACCGTGCTACTACTGGTACTTGTACTGCTGGTACTGCTTGCATCGCCCAAACGAATCTGGGTCACAACGCCTTCAAAGGTATCATTAGGATATGCGTCCACCGTAAAACTGGCGCGCTGTCCTTCTTCTACGCCACCTATATCGGCTTCATCCACATCGGCCACTACCTGCATTTGCGTCAAGTCCGCAGCGATAGTGAACAGGGTAGGAGTCTCGAATCCGGAAGCGACAGTCTGTCCGGCTTCCACATCACGGCTGATAACAACTCCGTCGATAGGCGAAGTGATGGTAGCGTATGATAAGTTACGCTCTGCCTTTGCGAGAGAGGCCTTACTGCTGTCATAGCTGCTCTTCGCCTTCTGATAGTTGTAGAGGGCTTGTTCGAAATCCGTGTCGCTGATGAGTGATTTTTCGTGCAAGCCTTTGCTACGTTCATAGTTTTTCTTCTGATATTCATATTCGGCTTTCGCACCGTCGTATGTCGCTTGTTGCGAAGCCAATTCACTTTGCAGTGTGACGCGGTCCATTTCGGCAATCAATTGTCCTTTGGTGACTGTTGAGTTATAATCTACATAAATCTTGTCGATGATGCCCGATACCTGTGTACCGACTTCGACTTCCGTCACCGGCTCTATCGTTCCGGTAGCAGTTACCGAATTTGAAATATCGGCTTTGCTGACAGCGACGGTAGCATACGTGACTTTATGCTTGGCGGGTGAACCGGTGAAGAACCAGATTCCTATACCTACTACCGCAATGACTGCCACGGCGATTAGGATAATCTTTTTCGTTTTCATTCGTTTATGATGCTTTTAATTAATATACGTTTGTTGATTTATAATGTCAATTTGTCTCCTTGATAGAATTTCAGCAACTGTGTGTTTAGTATGGCCATATATTTAGCCTGAAGTTGCTCTTGTTGAGCTTGTAGCAAGTTATTCTTTTCGGTGAGGAGCTCCACCGTATTTTTCATACCCAGATTGAACTGTTCGCTGATCAGGTCATAGCTGATCTGCGTACTTCTCAGTTTTTCGTTGGCTGCCGCATAACGTTGTTGTGCGCTGTTTGCGTCCAACCAAAGACTTTCGATGGTCTTATAGAGGGCTTTTTGTTCGTCAAGTAAGGAAAGCATATTCGTTTCGCGTTGCAGCTTAGCTTTTTGTACAGCACTTTTTGTCTGGCGGTTATTAAAGATAGGTACACTGACAGACAATCCGAAGGAATTATTCCATCCGTTTTTCACTTGTTCGCCGAAAGTGAAATCGCTTCCACTTGTATGGTTTGTGCCGATGCCTGCGCTGAGGCTGATAGTGGGGAAGTAACTCGATTTGGCAATATCAATGCCTAGTTCGGAAGCCTCTACATTCAACTTACTTGCCTCGATTTCGGGACGGATGGCAAGGGCGCTTACATAGACATCCTTTTTGGCAGGTAACGGAGCCAGTACGTTTTCATCGGACAGTTTAGGGAGGTAGACGTTCATTTCATTCTCTCCGTCCAGTTCGAGCAATTGTTTCAGTTGCAATTTGTAATCTTGTAAGGTGGCTTGCGCTGTGACAAGTTGATAACGGTCTGTGCTTACCTGAGCCTCTAACTGTGCGAGGTCACTTTTGGCAATACTTCCGGCATTGAGAAGTTCCTGTCCGCGATCACGCTGGGCAATGGAGACTTGCAGTGTGTTTTCATTTACCCTGACGGATTCGGCGGCATAAAGAATCTGGATATAAATTTGTGCAATCGACTCTTTAATCGTATTTTCCGAAGTGGCTACATCCAATTCGGCTATCTGGTTGTTCAGCCGTTCCTGTTTGAGAGTTTTGAGTCGCTTACTGCCGTTGTATATAGTCCACGAGGCATTCAGGCCATAATTGCCGTTGTAACTTGTTTTACTGTTGCTGCTGATGATTTCGCTGCCACTCACCCGGCTGCTCGTCTCCTGATAGGGGCGATTCACTACTTGCTGGCTGGTAGAGAACGAAAGGCTGGGAAATAGAGCCGCTTTGGCAGTCTTTACGTCAATCTGTGTGCTTTCCGCAGTCACACGGTTCTTGCGAATCGTAATATTCTGTTCCAAAGCATAGTCGATGCAAGATTGCAAATCCCATTGAGCGGGGAGTCTGGCTTCATTTAACGTATCGGCTTGCAACGAAAAATCTTGTGCAGATATGTCGGAAAGCATACCTGCACCAAGAAATGTCATCACTGCCAATCTTCTTACATTTATCATATTCATACTTCTATTGATTTATTGGTAACGAAGGTACGTACATATTATATTAGTGGCAAAAGTGATAGACGGATCATTGAATTTTACCGTTAAATGATTTTTTTCTGTCGATAGGGAGATTAGCCGGGAAAAACACAATAAATCTTGCAACAATTCGGGGGATTTGTTTGTTTTTATTATAAATATTGTATATTTGTACTCATTACAAATTCTAACGACGATATATGAAGAATGCACTGCTTGCCGTTTGGAACTTTTATTTGGAAGGTTTCCGCAGTATGACACTTGGTCGTACATTGTGGGTTATTATCCTTTTGAAATTATTCGTCATGTTCTTTATCCTCAAATTATTCTTTTTCCCGAATTTCCTTAGTGATCACCCTACGGAGGCAGAAAAAGGAGCGTATGTGGGTAATGAACTGATAGAACGTGCCCTTCCGGAGAAACCGATTGATTTTTAACTCTTAAACAACATAAGATTATGATTGAAAGTATTGACACCTCGCTGATCGATTGGTCGAGAGCCCAATTTGCGATGACAGCTATGTATCATTGGATTTTTGTTCCGCTTACACTTGGACTGGCAGTGGTGATGGGAATCATGGAGACGCTGTATTATAAAACAGGAAATGAATTCTGGAAAAAGACTGCTCAGTTCTGGATGAAGCTTTTCGGCATCAACTTCGCTATTGGTGTAGCGACCGGTTTGATTCTGGAATTTGAATTCGGTACAAACTGGAGTAATTATTCGTGGTTTGTTGGTGACATTTTCGGAGCACCGTTGGCAATTGAAGGGATTTTGGCATTCTTCATGGAAGCCACATTTATAGCTGTGATGTTTTTCGGTTGGGGAAAAGTGAGCAAACGCTTCCATCTGGCTTCTACCTGGCTGACGGGATTGGGAGCAACTATTTCCGCTTGGTGGATTCTGGTGGCCAATGCATGGATGCAACATCCGGTAGGAATGGAGTTCAATCCCGATACAGTGCGTAACGAGATGGTAGATTTCTGGGCTGTGGCTACATCACCTGTGGCTGTCAACAAGTTCTTCCATACCGTATTGTCCGGTTGGGTGCTGGGCAGTGTGTTCGTGGTCGGCATTAGTTGCTGGTATTTGTTGAAGAAACGTAATCGTGAGTTTGCACTTGCGAGCATAAAAATTGGTGCTATCTTCGGACTAGTGGCATCGTTACTCGCTGCTTGGACAGGAGACGGTTCCGGTTATCAGATTGCACAGACACAGCCGATGAAGCTGGCTGCTGTGGAAGGCCTGTATGAGGGTGGAACGAATGTAGGACTAGTAGGAATAGGAGTGCTTAACCCTGAAAAGGAAACTTATGATGATGGGAAAGAACCTTTCCTCTTCCGTTTTGAGATACCGAGCCTGCTTTCTTTTCTGGCGGAACGTGATGCGGATGGTTACGTTCCGGGAATCACAAACATTATTGAAGGCGGTTATCAAATGAAAGACGGTACGACGGCTCTCTCGGCAGCCGAGAAGATAGAACGCGGGAAAACGGCTATTGGGGCATTGGCAGCCTATCGTGCGGCAAAGAGTGCAGGTCATGAAGAGGACGCGCAAGTGGCATATAAAGTGTTGCAGGAGAATATCCCCTATTTTGGATATGGGTATATTAAAGATGTGAATCAGTTGGTTCCGAATGTTCCTTTGAATTTTTATGCGTTCCGTGTCATGGTAATTCTCGGAGGATATTTTATTTTGTTCTTTATTGTAGTATTGTTCTTTGTTTATAAGAAAGATTTGAGTAAGATGCGCTGGATGCATTGGGTCGCTTTGCTTACTATTCCTTTGGGATACATTGCCGGACAAGCGGGATGGGTGGTTGCCGAGTGTGGTCGTCAGCCTTGGGCAATTCGTGATATGCTGCCTACAACGGCTGCTATCTCCAAACTTGATGTGGGTTCCGTACAGACTACTTTCTTTATTTTCCTGTTCCTGTTTACTGTAATGTTGATTGCCGGTACCGGAATTATGGTGAAGGCTATCAAGAAAGGACCGGATACGGAAGATAATATGAATACTAATCATTAATTGTAAAGGCTATGTATATATTTCTACAACAATATTGGTGGCTTGTCGTTTCCTTGCTGGGAGCTATCCTCGTATTTTTATTGTTTGTGCAAGGAGGTAATTCTTTGTTGTTCTGTCTCGGTAAGACGGAAGAACACCGGAAAATGATGGTGAATTCTACCGGTCGTAAGTGGGAGTTTACATTTACTACACTGGTCACGTTCGGAGGGGCTTTCTTTGCTTCTTTTCCATTGTTTTATAGTACAAGTTTCGGTGGAGCTTATTGGCTTTGGATGATTATTCTTTTCAGCTTTGTATTGCAGGCTGTCAGTTATGAGTTTCAGAGCAAAGCGGGAAATCTGTTGGGCAAAAAGACATATCAGACTTTTCTGGTGATTAATGGAGTAGTAGGGCCGTTGTTGCTTGGCGGAGCTGTGGCGACTTTCTTCACAGGTTCCGATTTCTATATCAATAAAGCTAATATGACGGATACTGTTATGCCGGTAATCAGTCATTGGGGGAATGGCTGGCATGGATTGGATGCACTGACAAATATATGGAATGTTATTCTTGGATTAGCAGTATTCTTCCTTGCCCGTGTGCTGGGTGCGCTTTACTTCATTAATAATATTGCGGACAAAGAATTGACGGATAAATGTCGTCGTGCGGTGCGGAATAATACGATTCTGTTTCTTGTGTTCTTCTTGACATTTGTGATTCGTACATTGGTTTCTGATGGCTTTGCCGTGAATCCGGATACACAGGAGATTTATATGCAACCCTTTAAATATTTCATGAACTTTATCGAAATGCCCGTAGTTTTGATCTTATTCCTGATAGGAGTGGTGTTGGTACTCTTCGGTATTGGCAAGACGTTGCTTAGAAAGACTTTTGATAAGGGTATCTGGTTTACAGGGATTGGGACGGTATTGACTGTTTTGTCTTTGCTGTTGGTGGCAGGATATAATAATACTGCTTATTATCCGTCTTATACGGACCTGCAAAGCTCATTGACTTTGGCTAACAGTTGTTCTAGTGAGTTTACATTAAAGACGATGGCTTATGTTTCTATACTTGTCCCGTTTGTGATAGCTTATATATTCTATGCTTGGCGTAGTATCGACCGTCATAAGATAACGGAAAAAGAGATGGACGAGGGAGGACACTCTTATTAAGTTGAGAGTTGAAAGTTGAGAATTGAGAGTTGGCTGCGCAATAGTAATATTATTGCGCAGCCAACTTTTTGTTTTAATGTCGGACTGGATAGAAAAACAGTTTTTGATTCTTACCTATTTGACTACATTTTCCGGTGTTCCGGCGATGTATGCTTGCAGATTGCTGATTGCAATGTTCATCAATCTTTCGCGGGCTTCTAGGGTTGCCCATGCAATATGTGGAGTGATGTAGCAGTTCTTGGCTGTCAGCAACGGGTTATCAGCATGGGGAGGTTCGGTAGAGAGTACGTCTACTCCTGCTGCAAAAATCTTACCACTGTTCAGAGCATCTGCCAAATCTTGTTCATTGATTAGCGGTCCACGCCCGGTA
The DNA here is from genome assembly GCA_900556625.1 of uncultured Bacteroides sp. Lineage (GTDB taxonomy): Bacteria > Bacteroidota > Bacteroidia > Bacteroidales > Bacteroidaceae > Bacteroides. The sequence goes on from USPQ01000052.1 coordinate 10,220, forward strand.
TTGATTAAGATAGCTGTTGGCTTCATCATGGCAAGACGACGGGCATTAACCATCTCATGTGTCTCCGGAGTAAGCGGGCAATGTAAACTGATAATATCACATTCGCTGAAAAGTTGGTCTAAATCCATCTTCTTGATTTCAGGTGGTAATTGGAAATGAGACTTTGAAGTCAACGCATACACTTGCATACCAAAACCTATGGCAACACGTGCTGTTGTATATCCGGTATTTCCCAATCCGACCAGACCTATTTTCTTATCTCTCAATTCTATCAGCGGCGTATCCCAGAAACAGAAATCTTTGCTGTTCGTCCAGCGGCCTTTATGCACTTCTTCCGAATGATGTTGCACTTGCTGGCTGATATTCAATATGTGGGCAAATACCATTTGGGCAACGGAAGCTGTGCTGTATGAAGGAATGTTAGTGACAACAATACCCCGTTCTTTAGCTGCAACTGTATCAACTACATTGTATCCGGTAGCTAATACACCGATATATTTCAATTCGGGCAGTGCAGCCATGTGTTCTGCATTAATGATTACTTTATTAGTCAGGAGTACTTCTGCTCCGGCTGCACGTTCTAATACTTCTTCGGGAGCAGTACGGTCGTAAATCACGCATTCTCCTAAGGCTTTTATCCCTTCCCAAGACAAATCGCCGGGATTGGCTGCAAAACCATCTAAAACAATAATTTTCATTTCGATTTTATATTAATAATATGTTATACGTCTTTTTTGAACTTGTCTCCCCACAGTTGTATCATCCGTTCGGCATGTTTCTGTTCTGCCGGATTATTCTGCGGTTTCCAGATACGTTTGTCTTTCAATTCGTCCGGAAGGAACTGTTGTTTCACAAAATTTCCTTCATAATTGTGAGCATACTTGTACTCTTGTCCATAGCCTAATTGCTTCATCAGCTTCGTAGGTGCATTGCGCAAGTGTAATGGGACAGGTAGATTACCTGTCGAGCGAACCAACTCCAGTGCATCATTAATGGCATTATACGCTGAATTGCTTTTAGGGCTGGTTGCCAGATATATGGTCGTTTCAGCTAAAGGAATTCTTCCTTCGGGCCATCCGATTTTCATCAATGTATCGAAACAGGCATTAGCAAGAAGCAAGGCATTGGGATTTGCCAAGCCGATATCTTCGGAGGCCGAAATAACCAGTCGGCGGGCAATGAAAGCAGGATCTTCACCGCCTTCCACCATACGGGCAAGCCAATAGATTGCTCCGTCCGGATCACTGCCACGAATAGACTTGATGAAGGCTGAAATAATATCATAATGCATTTCCCCGTCTTTATCGTATGCCAACGGGTTTTGTTGTAATCGTTCAGTCACCATTTCATCAGTGATCACAACGGTGTCTTCAGCTTCGGATTCAACGACCAGCTCTAATATATTAAGGAGTTTGCGTGCGTCTCCACCGGAAAAGCGCAGCATGGCAGTTGTTTCTTTTAGTTCGATTTTACGTTCTTTCAGTACAGTATCCGTAGTGATGGCACGTTGCAGGAGTTCCAGCAAATCTTCCTTCTCCAGCGATTTGAGTACATAGAGCTGGCAGCGTGACAGAAGCGGACGGATAACCTCGAACGACGGATTTTCCGTTGTTGCTCCGATTAGTGTGACGGTTCCGTTCTCTACAGCTCCCAACAAAGAATCCTGTTGTGATTTACTGAATCGATGGATTTCATCGATGAATAGGATAGGGCTGGACTGGGAGAAGAATCGGTTGCTTTTGGCACGGTCTATCACTTCACGCACATCCTTTACCCCTGAAGTCACTGCGCTTAAAGTAAAAAACGGGGTTTCCAGCTTATTGGCAATGATTTGTGCCAATGTAGTTTTGCCTACCCCGGGAGGTCCCCAGAGGATAAAGGAGGAGATGCGTCCTGCGTCAATCATCTTTCGCAGGATAGCACCCGGTCCTACTAAATGTTTCTGACCGATATATTCGTCTAATGTTTTGGGGCGTAATCGCTCTGCTAAAGGTTGCATAATTCTTAGAATGCCATTAATACCATGAAGCGGACACCGTTTTTATTGATACCCGGATTATCACGGTAGGTGAAACGATGTACATATTCAATGTGCAGCAACTTGAATATATTATAGATACCCACACTTGCTTCAACATACGGAATCTTCGGATCCATGACAAAACTAGTAAATTTTCCATCACGCATCGGGAAGCGGAACAAATCGGGGTTACTGCTTTTGAACGGATTGTTCTTGTCTGTCAGAGTACCCCATAAGGCACGGACACGGAACATTTCCCTCCATTTCAGATTCTTGATAAGGGGAATACGATTGAATAGTTTGCCATTCATATCGTAAGACAATGAAACTGAAGCGAAACGGTCGTTCAAGAACTCCATATTATTAATAAGGTTGAACGTCTCTCGTTGGGTGATGTATGATAAGTTGGCTTCCGGCAGAATCAGTAACGGGAAAGGAACGGTGTTCCACTCGGCCCCTGCCTTTATACTGCAATCTATCTTTCCCCACGAAGATGGAAGCCAGAAACGTTTCCATACACTCGCTTCCGTACGGTTGAAACTGTATTCGCCACCTAACACTCCTTTGAATCCCATGGCATGAGTGAGTGTGAAGATAGGAGCGTCCAATGACACGGGGATACGACGCTGTTTGGAGTTGACAAATGATTCGCCCGGAGCATAGCGTAGTGTCAGGCTTGCTTCGGCAGTAGTGACGTCATGCACACGGGTTTGTGCAGCATCGTTACGCAAATACTCCAATTTTCCGGCAGGCTCGTCGTTACGGTGGCGGAGCATTGCTTTTATACCGAATCCTGTAAGTGTTTCAAGTTCATAGTTGATGGTAGCATCGCGCATATACGACATTTGGTCTACTGTCGTTGTTTTTAATGAAAGGAAAATGTTATCTTTATCTGTAAATAGGAATTTATCCATCGGAGACATTACATCATAACTGTAAGTTGCCGAAATGTAATGCTTCGGGAACTCCCAAACCACATAATCGCGTTTGTTGAATGAATATGTCAGTGTTCCGCTGTATTTCCATCGTTCATCTTTCAGACCGTAGGCTCCATAACCGTTCAAGAACCAGTGTTTGTTAAGATGAGCTGTTGTCATGCCACTTAACCGAAAACGGGTTCCATCAATATAGTTGCTCGAAATCATCGTATTGATAGGACCTATGTCTACTTTACTCGGATGTTTCTTGCTTCCTGTTTCTACGAAGTTTTCGATCACAGCTTTTGCACCGAAGATGATATACTTAAATCCCGGAATCTGTTCGAGTCTGTTGACGAATACATCCATTGTGCTTTCTGTTTTTGTCAGTGGTACTTGGCGAACACTAGCCCAGTATTCATCGCTTTTCGAGAGCATATCGGCTTCTTTTATCACACTGCCTTTCAAACGGAAAAGCCGTTGCTCTATAGGGTCGAACTTATAATTGCTATATTTTGTAGTTCGCTCTACCTGCAATCCCCCCACCGTTTTGTTTGAACTCCACGAGAGATCTACGGTCATATCGTCATCTGCCAATACCCAATTGCCATTTGGTAGTTGTTCATACTGTTGGACGATATCCATACGGTTCACAAAATTGACTCCGGTCTTTTTAGGCAGGTTCATTGTACATTTCTGGACTGCATAGGTAGAATCTTTCAATACATAGAGATGTCCTGTAAATCCGAAATCCTGCGAATTCTGTGGAACAAATGTCAGATGTACGCATTCGCGCCTGTCCACCATCAACGTATCCATCAGATAATACTTATAAAAAGAAATGGCATTGCTACCTATAGGACTGACGAAACGCTGCTGAAGCAGACGGATCTCGTCATCATAGATGTTGATATCCGCAAAGACGTCCTTCAATACAGTGCCGAGCATATCTCCTGTAGAGAAGAATTCTTCGATACCATTGGAGTTTTTTCCTTTGATAATCGTTTTCTTACTTTCGGGATCTTTGCGGAAGATGGTTTGTGAAGCCGTTTCTTGTACAGAGATCGGGAGAATCAATTTATTGGTAGTTTCCGACACTTCTACCTGATCTCTAAGGAAAGAATATTTTTTGTAGATACCCTTCTCTAGTTTTTCCGGAGTAAGGTCATTGATAGACATTTTCATCTTTTCGTACTTATCGTACTGATAATATTCGTTCACTTCGAGGGCTTGCGCCTTCTTATGTTCGATTACTTTCTTCATGAACTCCACTGCCGGATTGTTCTTGCGCGAATATTTTTCTTTCTTAGGCTTTACAACGACTTCATTCAGAATCACGTTATCCGGAGCCAACTGTACATTGACCGTCTGATTGCCATAGTTCACTTTTACTGTCTTACTGATATAGCCCACTGCGGAAAAAACAAGTGTCCCCCCGTTTCTACGGGCTTCGAGACTGTATTCTCCGTCAATATTGGTGATCGTACCCATATCCTTTTTTTCTTGGTAGTAAACAGATATATACATCAATGGCTCATGGGTCACCGAATCTGTAACTACTCCCTTTATCTGCTGCGCAAAAACGTTTGAGGCTGCCAATATGAGTAAGATCAGTATAAGTATTTTGCTATATCGTTGTTTCATAAACGTTCTTAGTAGAGCTACAAAGTTAACAAATAACTCTGAGGATGGTTGAATATATAACTTTTTTTACCCATCATTGTTGGTTATTTACTCGTAAGGATCTGTACGATACGCTCTGCTGTGCGCCCATCCCAGCGTTCGGGAAGCTCGCCTCTTTTCCATTCGCCTTTCATTAATATGTCCATTGCTTTGGCGAGAAGAACAGGATCTTCACCGACAAGTTCGTTTGTTCCCATACGCCATGTTTCCGGATGTTCGGCGTATGTATTGAGCGTAATACATGGAATGCCTAAGAATGTCGCTTCTTCGGCTACGTTGCCTGAATCCGTTATGATTCCTTTTGCCTTGTTTATCAGATAACCGAAAAATAGATAATTCTGAGGAGGCATGATATGCAGGTTCGGTGCTTCGATTCCTAATTCTTTAATGGCATTGCGTACATACGTGTGCATTGGAGCTACGATAGGCATACCGGCAGACTTTTCGATTAATGTTTGCAAAAGTTGTCGGAGATTCTCCTTATCATTGAGCAGTACACGCCGATTCAGGGTAAGTAGGAGGTAATTACCTTCTTGCAGTCCCAATACGGAAAACCATATCGGCTTGAGTAACCGGTTTCTATTATATCGGATAGTATCTATGAGGATATTACCTACATAATATACGTTTTCGTTTTCTGTTCCCGTCTGGTTCAGATTACGGTTGGCAACCATACCGGCAGTGAACAGATAGTCGGATAGCCCGTCTGTGATCATACGGTTTACTTCTTTCGGCATTTTCATGTCGAAGGAACGGGTTCCCGCCACCAGATGCGCCACTTTGATTCCTTGTTTTTTAGCGACGATGGCACAACTCATCGTTGCTGTCAGATCATCCACTACAAGGACTACATGAGCAGGATTTTCGGTTAGTTCCTGTTCAAAAGCTATCATGATTCCGGCTGTCAAGCTCGTAGGATTACTACTTTCCACTCCCAGATAGACATCGGGAGCTTTCATGTCGAGGTCCGAAAAGAGAGAAGCGTCCAAACTTGTATCCTCTTTCTTGCCTGTATATACCAATCGGTACGAGATACTTTTACCCAGCGCCCGTGCGGCTTCAATAGCGCGTGTAATGGGGGCTATCTTCATGAAATTGGGGCGTGCCCCGGCAACAATTGTTATTTTCATACTGTTTCTATCTTATTCGGTTTAATTCGTGAAGCAAAAGTACATTTTCTTACGGAATTTATTCGTTACTTTGCATACAAAATAACAAATATATGCTCACATTCGTTCAAATTCTTGATTTTATAGGCACATTTGCCTTTGCCATCAGTGGTATCCGGCTTGCGTCGGCTAAGCGTTTCGACTGGTTTGGAGCCTATGTTGTAGGTCTTGCTACTGCGATCGGTGGTGGTACTATCCGTGATGTTCTGCTTGATGTTACTCCCGGTTGGATGACAAATCCTATTTATCTGATATGTACGGGACTTGCTTTGCTGTGGGTTATTTGTTTCGGACGTTGGCTGATCCGGCTCAATAATACCTTCTTTATTTTTGATACTATCGGGCTCGCTTTGTTCACTGTGGTAGGTGTGGGAAAAAGTATCGCTTTGGGATATCCTTTTTGGGTAGCCATCATTATGGGTAGTATAACGGGAGCAGCCGGTGGCGTGATTCGTGATGTGTTTATCAATGAGATTCCCCTCATCTTCCGAAAAGAAATTTATGCGATGGCCTGTGTGGTAGGAGGCATTGCCTATTGGATTTGTGACCTAGTAGGGATCGAATCATACGGTTGTCAGCTGATAGGCGGATTAGTAGTCTTTCTAACTCGCATCTTAGCTGTGAAATATCATATTTGCCTACCTATATTAAAAGGGGGAGAAGAGGCGGAAGACTAGGCTAATCCTCCATCTCCAGTTCGCCTTGGAAACTGATAGATTGACGGTTCTGCATATTTACGTTGATGCTTGCCTCACCATTCGTATATACTTTGGCTCTGAATTCATATCTGTCTTCCGGATTCCGGGCAACGAATTCGATAACGGCATTTCCTTTTTTATCCATTTTCATATCATATTCTTTAAGGGGAGCTTTGAAATCGAGTCCGTCACCTCCACCATACGGGATACTATAGGCCCGTCCGAAATAAGGCAAGTAGGAGATAACCGAGTCATTTCTGATTTCCAATGAGTAGGGAGACGTCAAGGGAATGGAGCGTCCGCGCATCGGCATGGCGGTCCTGACATCTATCTTGTAATTCTCTGAGGCAATGAGCTTCTTGACAGCCTCTTTTTTCTGCTCTTTCTTCTCTTGTTTGCTTTGAGCGGAAAGGGGGATCCCCACTAGCAAGGCTAGCAATAACATAAAGATTTGTTTCTTCTTTTTCATATCCGTTGTATTTAGGTTGATATAAGTATAACAACCAAATTTACTAAAAAGTCGGGAACTCCTCTGTTTTCTTTAATGAAAATTAAATAGAAAATTCGACCTTCCTCCGATTTGCACCACCCAAAAACTATCAAAAAACACCTAGAAACTATCATTTGATAGAATTTCCCCTCATAAATAACGGAAATTACCCTTCCGAAGAGGAAAAATACCTTTAAACTTGCAAACATCGAGAAAAACGAATATTAACCATTAAAACCTTTAAAGTATGAAAAGTTTAAGTTTCAGAAAAGATTTAATTGGAGTTCAGGAGGAGTTGCTTCGTTTTGCTTATAAATTAACGGCTAACCGTGAAGAAGCAAATGATTTATTGCAGGAAACGTCTTTAAAAGCATTAGATA
>USPQ01000053.1 GCA_900556625.1 uncultured Bacteroides sp.
TAACGTTAGCGAAGATTTCTTCAGTCTTAGGACCGATATCAAGACCTTCCCATCCATCAGGAATTTCGTTAACCGGACAGAATTTAGTATTTGCATCGTTAGAAAAAGCGTCAGCGATTTTAGCGTCAACAGCCAAAACCAGGTTCACACCTTTTTCTTTAGCCTTCTTAATCAGATCCAAAGCCAAGTCAAGTTTGTCGTCCTCGCAGATAGAGATACCGATTTTACCACCTTGCGCTTTAGTAAATGTATAAGTCATACCACCTGCGATAATCAAGTTGTCTACCTTGTTCAACAGGTTTTCGATGATTTCGATTTTAGAAGAAACTTTAGAGCCACCCATGATAGCAGTGAACGGACGTTTGATATCGTTCAATACTTTATCTACGGCTTTCACTTCTTTTTCCATCAGGTAACCGAACATCTTGTTATCAGTATCGAAATATTTAGCGATCAATGCCGTAGAAGCATGAGCACGGTGAGCGGTACCGAATGCGTCGTTTACATAGCAGTCAGCGTAAGAAGCCAATTTCTTGGTAAATTCTTTCTGGCTTTCTTTTACAGCTTTCTTTGCAGCAGCTTTTTCTTCGTCAGTTGCGTCTTCTGCCAAACCTCTTGGTTTGCCTTCTTCTTCAGCATAGAAACGAAGGTTTTCGAGCAACAGCACTTCGCCCGGTTGCAGAGCAGCAGCTTTCACGGCAGCTTCTTCACCCATACAGTCGTTAGCAAACTGAACTTCAACACCCAGCAATTCAGACAGGTGTTTGATGATATGTTTCAAAGAAAATTTATCGGCAACGCCTTTCGGACGACCCAGATGAGAGCCAATGATGATGCTTCCGCCGTCTGCAAGGATCTTCTTCAAAGTAGGAAGAGCCGCACGCATACGGGTGTCGTCTGTGATGTTGAAGTTTTCGTCCAAGGGTACATTGAAGTCCACGCGAACAAATGCCTTTTTTCCGGCAAAATTGAATTTGTCAATTGTCTGCATAATACTCTATTTTTATTTAAAAGTGTTTTTAAGATTCTTCGTTAAGAACGACCGCAAAGTTACTATTTATTTCGGTTCTCCGCTATTAAATCGTTATTTATTCTTGGCTTTTGATTCCTCTTTTGTAACTTTATAGGTGTTACAGAAATATTTGCACATCATTTGCAAACCACAGGTAGCACATTTGGGAGTACGTGCCTGACAAACATAACGACCGTGAAGGATTAGCCAATGATGGGCGATAGGGATCAGTTCTTCCGGAATATTCTTTATCAGTTCTTTTTCCACACTAAACGGAGTAGTGCAACTGTCCGGCACTAATCCGATGCGGTGGCTTACCCGGAATACGTGTGTGTCAACCGCCATTGCCGCTTTATTGAATACTACGGACTGAATCACGTTGGCCGTCTTCCTGCCCACACCGGGCAGCTTTGTCAAGTCTTCCAGATTATCGGGAACTTGGCTTTGGAAGTCATTCACCAGCATTTTTGCCATGCCGACCAGATGTTTCGCCTTGTTGTTCGGATAAGATACACTCCGGATATATTCAAAAACGACTTCGGGAGTGGTGGCTGCCAAAGCCTCCGGAGTTGGAAAATCTTTATATAAAGTCGGAGTAATCATATTTACTCGTTTGTCCGTGCATTGGGCGGAGAGGATTACTGCGATCAGCAGTTCGTACGGATTGTTGTAATGTAATTCTGTTTCGGCCACAGGCACGTTCTCCTGAAACCAGGCGATCACTTTCTCATAACGTTCTTTCTTTCTCATCGTAGTTTGTTTTTATGGTAATGAGGCGTTACTTTGATTTTAAAATAGATGGCGGAAACTACCGTCAGGCAGGCTCCGAACAGATAGGCTTTGTCAAATGTGCTGATTTCCGCAATATATCCTCCCGTCAGCATACCAATACCGATTCCTACATCCCACGAAGTAAGATAGGTGGAAGTGGCCGTCCCCCGTTGGCTGTTGGGGGCCAGGTTGACAAACAGCGTATTGAATGCCGGAAACATGATCCCGAAGCCTACGCCCATCAGTAGTGCGACACCGAAAAACAGGATTGTGCAGGCCGCTTCATTCCATTGAATCAGATATACGCAAGAAGCTAACAGAAAGAAACTGAAAATGACAAGATACAGTCCGGTGGCTATTATTTGTGTTATTTTCCCCCGATCCACCAACTTCCCGGAGAATATCCGGGAGATAGCCATACCGATAGCCATAAAAGTGAAGAAGAATCCCGTTTGCGTGTTTATTCCTATCTGACGGGCATACATGGCTACATAATTGGTAGTCATGCCGTAAGGAATAGAAAGCAACAACAGGCTAAGTCCGGCAGGCAATCCTTTTAACAAGATAAACCGGTCGAGTGAAATAGGTTCCCGTTTCACCGGAGGTTTATAGGGTGTTTTTACTAAACTGGCGGAAATAAATCCCAATACACATGAACCGAGCGCATAACAGAATATCGTAGCAAAAGAGACTCCCGCGTCATGCAGGAATAATCCGAACATCGGTCCGATGGACATCGCTGTGTTGTTTGTAAGTCCGTAATATCCTAAACCTTCGCCTCTGCGTGAAGAGGGCATAATATCGATAACGACTGTATTTCCGCCCACTGTAACCATCCCGAACGAGACACCGTGTATAATACGGAATATGATAAATAAGGTCAGTGAACCGGCAATCAGATAACCGCCGAACATCATCATAAAGATAAAATAAGCGAAAAGATACAGCGGTTTGCGTGCAAATGTATCAAGCAGATAACCGGAAAACGGACGAATGCAAAGTGCCGCTACTGTATAACAGGAAAGTACGATGCCAATGATAGAGGTCCCTGCCTGGAAAAACTCGGATAAATAAAACGGCAAAACGGGAATCAGCAGCCAGAAACCGAAGTAGAGCAGAAAATTGGCTGCCAAGATGAAACAATAACTAGGAGTAATGAGTCTATCCTTTGCCATAATGAATGTATTTGTTTCACCGCAGAGGACGCAGAGGACGCAGAGTCTCACGGAGTTTTTCTTTCTAATGACTTTCTATGAAGAACGAGCCGTAATTGATACGGCTGAAATAAGAACTCTGTGTCCTCTGCGTCCTCTGTGGTGAAATCTAAATTTAGTAAGCGCTTTCGAATTCCTTCAGGAAGCGTGTGTCATTTTCAGAGAACAGTCTGAGGTCGTTGACGCGATATTTTAAGTTGGTGATTCGTTCAATACCCATTCCTAAAGCATAACCGCTATATATCTTGCTGTCAATACCGTTCAGCTCCAGCACGTTCGGATCTACCATACCGCAACCTAAAATTTCCACCCAACCTGTGTGTTTGCAGAAAGGACAACCTTTTCCACCGCAGATGTTACAGCTTATATCCATTTCGGCACTGGGCTCTGTGAAAGGGAAGTAAGAAGGACGCAGGCGGATTTTGGTATCTTCACCGAACATTTCGCGGGCAAAAAGAAGCAATGCCTGTTTCAAATCCGTGAAAGACACGTTGCGGTCTACGTATAAAGCTTCCACTTGGTGGAAGAAGGCGTGTGCACGGTAGCTGATAGCTTCGTTACGATATACGCGTCCTGGACAAAGTACGCGGATAGGAGGCTGTGTAGACTCCATTACACGGCTCTGTACGCTGGATGTATGTGTACGCAAAACGACATTGTGAGACACTTCGGTATTGTTATCAATAAAGAAAGTGTCTTGCATATCGCGTGCCGGATGGTCTTCCGCAAAGTTCATGGAAGAGAATACATGCCAGTCGTCTTCGATTTCCGGTCCGTCTGCGATGTTGAAACCCATTCGGGCAAAAATATCGATGATTTCGTTCTTCACGATTGTGAGCGGATGGCGTGTACCAAGTTTCACAGGATAAGCCGAACGGGTCAAATCCAATCCGTCGCAACCGTTGTCTTGGTTTTCAAACTGCTCTTTCAGCGCATTGATTTTATCCTGCGCTTTCGTTTTCAGTTCATTCAGCCTCATGCCGACTTCCTTTTTCTGCTCAGCCGGTACGTTGCGAAAATCTGCCATTAAGTCGTTAATGGCTCCCTTCTTGCTAAGGTATTTGATGCGGAGAGCTTCGAGTTCTTCGGCATTGGAGGCGTGCAAGGCTTCCACCTCTTTCAGAAGTTGTTCAATCTTAGCTATCATATTTTTGATATATTGTTATTCAGTTTCTTGGTAAAAACCTTGCAAAGATATAATATTTATTTCAGTTAGTAAAATCTATATAGACGTTTTTATGGAGTTCCTTACTTTAGGTTCGGATTTAAAATCGCATCCTCGTAAGGATAGGGAGCGTACATTTTACTATCATCCCATGTACCCGTCACGGGCACCGCTTCATTTCTCTCGATACCCTCCGCTACTTTTATTAGCGGGTTCTCCTTGCGGTATTCAAAATGATCTTTGTACCGGTACATCCTGAACATATCCCTGGCCCTGCTCGCAATGCCTCCCCAATAGTATCCGGCTATTTCCCAGCCGTGCTCATCGTAGGCGGCTTCTGCCAGTGCTTCGGGGGTCATGGTTTCCTTATAAAAATTAGTTTCTTGACCGTCAGCCCTGTTACGTACCTTATTTAATACTTCTATGGCTTTTGTATTGACTTCTCCCGAACGCCCTGTTGCTTCGGCATACCAGCAATATACCTGCGACAGCCGTATCAGTTGGAGCGTCTTTTCGCCTGCCGCATTCACCAGAGCGGGATTGGTGTAATCGAACTCCGTTCCACGTACAGCACCTTCCACCGTTTTCATGAAAACAGGTGCAACCACTTCGCGGGAAGGTGGATCGGTGTCATACCACCAGTCATGTAGCTCGCCATCGCTCAATATGATTTTAGGAAAGTAAGTGGCATCTTTGCGCGGTCCTTCCGGAAAAGCTTTCCAGAATTTGATTTCTCCATTGGTATCTCCCCATCCGCCTTGTGCCATATCCTGAAGGAAATCGGTCAAGGGAGCGGCTTGATTTGTCTGGTCCCGGTTATAGTAGATACCCAGCAGTAACTCTTTATTCTTATTATTATATTCCCAAGAATATACCTGGCTGTATTCATCCAGCAGTACATAATTATAAATGTGGTTCTCCACACCGTCGATTACTTCTTTTGCTTTGCCTGCCGCCAGTTTATAATATTCCGTTCCTTTGTTGAGCGGCCATCCTGCCATGCACATATACACGTATGCCATTGTCGCTTTCACTGCTCCTTCACTTACGGCGATATTTATTCCGTTTCTGGCATAAGGCTCTTTGGTGTAATTTGCAGGACAGTCTGTTTCTGCAATCTTCAGGTCGGATAGAATCAATTTATAAACTTCTTCTTCTGTTTGCAAAGGAGCGTTGTAATTGATTTCCTCTTCCAGCATGATAGGTACTTTTCCCCACGTTGTCACCAGATAGAAATACGAATAGGCTCTCCAATAATGTGCCTGTCCGATAGCAGCCTTAATTTCTTCCTCTGATACGTCAGGGGTGCGTCCAGCATTGTTGATAATGAAGTTGGCGGCTTTGATTACTTTGAAACGCTGTTCCCACATACTGGACAACCATGAATTATTATCTTTCACATCAAACTGGTCATGTTCCCTAAGCGGCTGTTTGTTGCTGGAAGGGTGGGTGGAAATATCATCACCGGCTAGGAAGTTAGTACCGCAAAGATTATTGCTTGCCTGTGAACTTGCTATCACGGAGTATAGTGCGGTCAGTGAAGCATCAAGATCTTCTTTGTTGCTGAAGAATTCTTCTGAGGGCAACTGTCCTTTAGGGTCTTCGGTCAGGAAGTCGTTACACGAAACCAAGCATAGACCCGCCCAAACGAATGGCAATGTCTTTTTGATATACTTATATGTTGTTTTCATCTTGTTCTTTATTTATAGGTCAATGGTTAAAATCTGATTTTGGCGCCAAAAGTTATTGTTCGTGGGATGGGGTACGCACCATAATCCAGACCGTCATAGCTGGTATAAACCTCCGGATCCATTCCTTTGTAACGGGTGATTGTAAAAAGGTCTTGCGCGCTTACGGATAATTGTATACTTGCAAATTTGGCAACCCGTCTCGGAATGCGATACGAAATGCTGACGTTCTTCAATTTGACGAAAGAAGCGTCTTCCAGCCAGAAGTCCGAGTTGGCGTAATTCTTACTTTCGGTATTGGTGAGGCTCGGATAAGCTGCTTCCGCTTTGTTGCTTACGTGATCCCAACCTTTGAAATACGCATCCCGCAGCGTGACGAAACGTGAATTCCCGGTCATTGAGGCGGCCGTGTAGCGGCTTATATTCAGGCGGTTGTATCCGGTGGCGGCATTGAAGAAGATGTTTACAGTCCAGTTTTTCCAACTGATTGTGTTGTTCCACCCCATTGTCCATTTCGGGCTTGCCTGTCCTTTTACTACCAAGTCATCGGAAGTAGGGCTGGTAGTCAGACTACCGTCTGCTTTCTGATAAAGGTTGGCGCCTTTGTCGTCGAATCCTTTCCATTGATATACATAGAAAGATCCCATCGGATAACCGGGCTTCATAATTTGCATCGCACCGCCCAAATCGCTGTAGTTGGCTGTCAGTACGAAGTCACTGCCGGCAAGGTCGGTTACTTCATTTTTCACATAAGCGGCATTGAAACCGGTCTCCCAAGTCACCGTTCCTTTCACCGGGAAGGTGTTGACCGAGAATTCAACTCCCGTGTTCTTCAGTTCACCCTGATTCACCCAATACGTACCTCCACCGTTGTATTTGGGTACTTGTTTTTGGAAGAGCAGGTCTTTGGTTATTTTCTTGAACCAATCGAATGTAATGTTGAACCCGCCCAAGCTTAAATCTACTCCCAAATCATATTGGTAGGTTTTTTCCCAAGTGATATCGGGAGTAGGGAACTGGTTACCCCAATACCCTGTGTAAGCATTGGAAGTACCCCAGCCGTAAGTTGCGCCCGATAACATTCCCAGCGTACTGTATGCGGCAATGTCCTGATTACCGGTGACACCGAAACTACCTCTTAATTTCAATTGTTCCAATATATGTTGGTTGCTCATGAACTTCTCCTTTGCTATATCCCAAGCTACTGCTGCGGATGGAAAATATCCCCATTTATTGTTTCCTTGAAATTTGGAAGAGCCGTCCGCTCTTAATGCGGCAGTGATGAAATACCGTTTCTTGTAGTCATAGTTGGCACGTATGATTCCTGAAGCAAGAGACGCTTCTGTGTACGAGTTACTTGCATTTCTTATGGCGGCATTGGCGATATTCCAATATCCTACGCTCTCATTGTTCAGATTCGAACCGGTACCTTGCAAGCCCGTATCCCACGAGCGGCTGATTTCCCATACGGCCATTGCCGTAACGTTGTGGTCACCGAATTGTCTTTGCCAGGTCAGGTTATTGGTATTCTGCCAATAGTTATGCATATTGCTGGTGTTGTTCATGCTGTTGATTGCACCGGGAGCTTCCAATTTCGATTTGAAAGAATAGGAAGGGCTGTGGTCGTAGTCGTATCCACCTTGTACGGAGAACGTAAGCCCTTTCATTATCTTGAATAATAAGGTCAGGTTAGCATTGAGGTTATAACTGTAACTGTCACTGTAGTTAACCATCAGCTCGCCGTATGGATTCGAGCCGTTGGCGATGTTATACGGGTCTCTGTTGTATATGCCGGTTTCCGGATCTTTCATTTCCATCGTAGGGGAGAAGTTGGTGATATGAAACCAGTTGGCGCCGTCGTTATGCTTATGCAGACTGCTGGCGTTCATCTTGGCGGAGATAGTCAGCCAGGGTTTTACATCAGCATCGATGTTTGCCCGGATACCATAACGTTTGTAATCCGTCCTGATAGTGACGGCTTCCTGATCCAGCATATTTCCGGAAATAAGATATTTCACTTTGGCGTTTCCACCGGAGATGCTTAATCTGTAATCCTGCGTGATACCGGTGTGAGTGATGAGGTCAGCCCAATTGATTCCTTTTGTCCCGTTTTTGTAGGCTTCGAGGTCTTCTGCTGAAATCGTAGATGAACCGCGTATATCATTCAGTGCCGTTGCATATTCATATGCGTTCAGTAAATCATATTGTTTTCTCACTGTGGAAAGACCTACGGAAGCATCGAACGTAATACTGGCTTTTCCTTCGCTACCGCCTTTGGTGGTGATCAAAATAACTCCGTTTGAACCTCGCGAACCGTAAATAGCGGTGGATGAAGCGTCTTTCAGAACTTCCATCGATTGGATATCCGACGGATTGATACCGTCCAGCCCGCTGGAAGAGATGATTCCGTCTATCACGTACAACGGGTCACTACTTTTATTGATGGAGGTAGTACCGCGTACACGTACTTTCATGCCTGCTCCGGGCACACCGCTTGTCGCAGTAACTTCCACACCGGGTGTCCGGCCTTGAAGGATGTTTTCCACCCGTTTTACCGGCTGGTTCTTGAATTGCCTGGTCGACACACCGGAAACGGAGCCCGTCAAATCGCTTTTCTTGACTGTTCCGTATCCTACCACCACTACCTCTTCTAGTAGCTGATTGTCTTCTTTCAGTATGACATGAAGGGCTGTTCTTTTTCTTATTTTTATTTCCTGCGGATGATATCCGATATAAGAAATAACGAGGGTGGATCCTTGGGGAACACTCAGTGTAAATTTGCCGTCCATATCACTCGTTGTCCCTGTCGTTTCTTCTCCTTTTATTAATACAGAGGCACCGATGATGGTTTCTCCTTGTTCGTCATAAATAATTCCTTTTATGGTTCTGTTCCCGCCTTCATCGGTTTCGTCTTCTTGCACTTCCGTTACCGGCTCTCCCTCTGTCGGGGCTTCCATCGGCATGCTTGCTGCTTGTGAAAACAGATGTGATGGTAAAAGGAACACAAAAAGAATGCTTAACAACCGTTTGCTTTTTCTTGTCACTTTCATGTTTATTTAAGTTTAGATTTCTTATAGGGATTGAATTCTGTTAATAGTTAGCAAGTAGCGTGCCAGACCATTCTATATACTGTCCGGATAAAACGTAAATAATTGATTTTTATTGTTATAGTATTTAAGAAATAAAGTGTGTTTTTTTAGAAGTGTGGAATTGCAGACTGTGGAATTGTGTAAAAATTCCACAGTGTGATGGAGTATATTCCCCATTGTTTTATCGGTACGCATTGAAATAATTCCTATCTTTGCACCGTTATGTACCGAAAATCCGGCAACTTATGAAAAAGATTGTTTTCACTCTTCTGATTTTGGCTTTTTCTTTTCGCCTTGCGGCCCAGACAGATTATTTGGAGCCGGTGCGATCTCTCTCTACTTATAAAGGCGAGTTGGGTGAATATTATCGTAGTGTATTCTCTTTGTTAAATACAGGTTTTCAGAAACAGCCTTATGCACGTTTTACAGCTATTCCTTCCTTTTCGCCCGAATATGCCATGTCGGTAGAAAAGAAGAACGGACGTTATTTTCTGATATCGAACACGCTGTCACGAACTTATTGGCAGGCGGAGAAAGGAACGGTGAAAGTGGAGACGAAATCAGTTGCCGTCAGTCCGTCGCTTTATCGGTCTTTGGGAGCTATCTTTCATATAGCCACTGAGCAGATACAGGATTTGGATGGTTCCAGTGCCGGTTTGGATGGGGTTGTCTATTATTTTTCTTCCACCAATGAGAAAGGGAAAGAGCGGATGGGAAGGAAGTGGTCTCCGGAAAAAGGAACTTTGATGGAGCGTCTTGTGTTGGTTTGCCAGTCGGCTTATATGTTGTCCAAAGGTGGAAATATATCGGAGCAGACTTTGGCAGAAGAAGCCGCTTCTCTGTTGAAGGCCCTGCAACAACGCAGCAAGGAAGCTCCCGATGCGTATAAACAACCGATATATGTTGGAATTTATCAGGTAGGTCCCCGCTCGAGAGCACTTTCTGGAAAACGGATAGAAGAGTTAGCTCATTTTCCGGATATGACTCCTGAAGAATATATTGCCGGACAGATGGTGTATCCGGTCGATTTATTGGAGAAAAATATTCCCGGATTTGCTTTGTGCGAGTTTACTATTGATAAAGAAGGAGTTATACTTCGTCCACATATAGTACGGTCTACGCATCCGGAGTTTGCGGAAGAAGCTCTCCGCATTGTAAAAGGAATGCCGAAGTGGGCTCCAGCTCTTGTAGAAGGTAAACCGACAGATAGTAATTATACTCTTTATATTCCTTTTCGACCGCAGAATTATCGGGCGAAATAACCTTCCTTCCCTAGTATAAAAACATAAAATCCTCTATCACCTATCACCTGTTGCTCTGAATTCCTTTATTCATCGTGCTTTCAATAAGGTGATAGGTTGTGTGTAATCTATCACCGCACCTGTCACCTATCACCGCTTTCTCTGAAAACAGTAATCGGTAGAATGTCTTTCTTACTATTTATTATTTTGTTTCATAGCTATTTGAAACATTTTGTTTAACGGTGGAAAACATTATGTTTCACGCTGCTAAACACTTTGTTTCGCACTGTCGAACACTTTGTCTCAAGCCGTTGAAACACGACTCTACTCCGTATGCTTGGGATGAATTATATGGTTGGTTTAGGTGAATCGTATGGTTAGTTTAGGTGAATCGTATAGTCGATTTAGGCAAATCGTATGGTCGTATTGGGTGACAGATGTTTTGGCAAGATAGTTACTCATGTATAATCAGATTCAAAAAATCATTAAAACAAAGAACTTTTCTTGTTCTTGATTGTCTTATGACCATAAATATATAAAATGAGAACTTATGGATGATATGATTAACAGACACGATTCGATTGCAGAAGAAAATATCGAACCGAATGGTCGTCCGGCCACGAATGATTTTGAAGAATGGAGCAGTGAAGTTTCTGACCGTGCAGACAATGTTTTCAAGAATGATACGAAAGACGGTCCCGACAAAGGCCGTCAGAAACGTATAAAGGAAATAGATGAAGTGATAAAGAAGGACCTTGAATAAAGGCCCTTTTTTGATAAAAATCTGAATCCTGTAATTTATTAACATTCCAATATTGGAAAGGAAGTGGAGCGTATCGGACTCGAACCGATCACCTTAACACTGCCAGTGTTGAGCGAAGTGATGATAATCAGCTCATTAAATGATTTATTGCTTATACGCATTGGTTATACTTATTGTTTACTGTCTTACAAAGATAGTTCATGACCTTCTAAATTCCAAACTTATTTTTCAATATAAATGGGATATAGGGTAAATTCCTAAGGAGAATAGTATTTTAGTCTACAATACTCATTGTATTTCAGATAACTCTATTTTGAAGTTCGCATAAGGAAGGAGAATTGAGATTGAGCTTTAAAAATTCTCCCATGCACTTTTGTGTCAGAGAAAAACAAAAGCCAGCTATCATCACTGACAACTGGCTATATTCTAATTATTTATTGAGTAGACTTTCTAAGGTCATTTTCAATATACTTTGTTTCTCTTCACTTTTAGCTTCTAGGACTCTTTTTACTATAGCATCTGGCATTTGTTTTAAAGCGTCACAAACAAGTTTATACCCATGTTCTGTAGACAGGTCGGCAACTACGGTAATCAAGTATCTTTTAGCGATAAAGGAATTGTCAAATTTAGTTCGTGCTGCATCCAAAAAGTATTTAGCACGTTCCAGATTATAATCTGTTTTTATTTCTTTACCTGCAATCAAATTACAGTATGCTGTCTTTCCCAACTTACCAGGAGCAAAACAAGCAATATAACCTATCGTAGTGGTTGGATAACCTAAATCGGCAAGTTCTTTTGTAAATTTTGCCAACTCATTTTGGGGATTAAATAGTGCCGCGCCATTAGCATAATCTGCACCACTCCACGGGTCAGTAATTGTGTTTGTTTCAGAGAGAATCTCTTTAGTGTTCTCATTGCTGTAACATTCATACAAGAACAGCTTTTCTTCATCTAAACCTGTTTCTTCGGCTGCCGTATATCTATGTTGTCCCTCAACAATGGCAACATACTTACTTGCTTCTTCATCCGGTATATCCTCTTTCGTAATAGGATGCACCAAAGTACAGCCGTCATTTACCGCTTTTTGTCCGTCTACATACATTAAAGGGACAAGATTCATTCCAAATTTCTCAAAGGACTTTTTCTTTCTTGAAATGTTCTTTGAATTAACACTACGATTGCCTTTAATAAAAGCAATCATTTTGCCTCCAATATAGAGGTCTTTTACAGAAATGATATTTTTTTTCATTGTCTATATAAATTTAGAATAATTGGCAATATTACCAACGCTGCAAAGATAGAGAGAGAATATAAAATAAGGGGATGTTTTGAAAAATGACAAGAGGGGTAAAAACAGCCCAATAAATTTACCCCTCCTTGATGAATCATTTATAAAATTTGTTAGCTCTAAGAATTTCATAATCTTTGTAAGATTTTATCTGGTCTTTTATGAAGTTAGGACACAACTTGCTATTTTTCTCATCAACTCCCGTATACCGTTTGTCTTTGGATAGGTTGGTCAAATAAACAAGCCTTGAAATTAATAGTGTCTTATTCAAAGAAACTGTACTATATGCTTTTGCAGATTTACTTGTATTTGTTTTGGGTAATAACTTAAAGAAACTATCCAATAATTTATAGAACATTGCCACTAGAATAGTTTTATATTCTGTGTCTTTGCCTTTCCTATCTATTCCTTGTGTATCAAATCTTGTTGGCTTATCATTACTGAAATAGTCCTTCCCTGCTTCATATACAAGATAAATGTAAGCTAATGATATAGGGTCGTCGATTTCTATAGAGCGATGTTTTTCCTGTAATTTTAATGTTAGTGTCATTGGTTTTATAAAAGATAATATACAGCCACTATTACCAATATTCTTCCCAAGCTGTTGCATGAGTTTCTCCACTAATACTCTTGAAGTTTCTTTAACCTTAATTCCTTCCAAACAACTTCCATAAATGTAATCAGAAACAAACAATAATAGATACCAGAATTTTTCTCTATCTATATTTAGTGCTTCCAAAGTATTTTGTATATCCTTATACTGTATATATTTCTCAAATGTATAGCGAGCATTAAGCACTTTTGCATTGTACCGTTTCTTAAATTCTTGTGTTACAGTTGTACCCATGAATACGTACTTTGTTTCTTCTTCTTCTGCTGCTGCTTGTTGTTCTGTTGCTACTTCTGTTTCATTTGTCTCTGTTCTATCCTCTATCTCCTTTTTAACCCTTATGAAATCATAGTCAGGGTGACATTTACAACCCAACATTTCTACATATTCTAGCAAGTCATCTTCTTCTCTTACATATTTGTCTAATGTAAACTTATCTATTGGCTTTATATCTTCCATATCTCTAATCTTAAATTATGCCTTAAAGATAGAAAGAATTAGATAAAAAAATAAGGCAGTAAATGAAATTTCACTTACCACCTTATCAATGACTTAGTTTCATCATATCTTACAGGTACAAAAAAAATCATAAATATCTGTCATGAATCAGTGACAAGAATTGCTTTACTTGCTATCTCAAATCGCATCCTTTTGAAGATATACGCACATATACTCCAATAATCCAGAATGTATATCTTGTATTAGATTTACCTGATTCTTATCAGTACCTTTGCTATAGATAAATCAATTACCAACTTATTTATTTTTACACAAATATGCAAGTAACACCAAAGAAGAATAACACAATTCATTATTTACCACAAGAGATTAGAGAGACTAGATTGACAGAGGTCACATACCTACCTATTACAAGGGAGATGTTAGAACTGTTATTCTCAAATTCATCCAAGAAGGATAAGCATAAATTAGTTAAGAAGAGAAGGAAGTAATTAATAAGGCAGCAAGTGAATGTTATTTCAAATGCTGCCTTTATTTCTTATTGATTACATATTATTGTTTACCTTCTCCATTTAAGATTTGTGCTTTGGTAGGATTATAGCCATTAGAATATGTTGAAAAAGTACCTTGGTATGAAGTTAATGCTTGCTTCAAAGGAGTGAAGTCTTTTAGCTTGTAACACCCTCTTATTTTGAATTCACTACCTTCCACAGTTTCTAAATTTGTTAACGCACTAATATCAGATAATCCCCAAAAACTATCTTCAACTTCAATAGTGAAATCTCCTTTTATTTGTCTCAAATTCTCTAATCCTGCAAAAGATGTAAACTTGGAGAAGTCACCATAGTTAATACTCATTCGAAAACCACCAATGGATGATAAATTGTTGAAGCCTTGAAAGGATTGTATATTACTAAAACTGGTATAAGTGCTAACACTACCAGCAGAGCTCACCCCTGTTCCCCATATTAATCTTCCACCAATTGTATTCAAATTTTCGAATCCTGTAAAAGATTGCAAATTATTTCTTTCACTACTACCAATATCAAATATCAAATCTCCTCCCACAAATTCCAAGTTTCCAAGAGGCTCAAAAGATTCTATACCAGAACAGTCGATTCTTAAATCCTTACCAACATAAGTAATCGCAGAAAGACCATTCAGAATTTCTTGTGCATTTATACTACCAACTCTTGATGCCGCTACTCCAATATATAATTTTTCATCAATCCTTTTTAACTTGGGAGCATTGAGGGTTGTAAAGGATTTGCATTCAAAACCTCCCAACTTTTCAAGATTTTCAAGAACAAGATTCATCCGATTTTTATTTCCCATATAGAAACCATTTCTCATATAGATATAACCATTTATCTGCTTTAGGGTAGGTAATTCAATTGTATTTAATTGAGCAATTTCATACTCTGGAGCATATATTTCAAAGTTACCACCTATGCTTGCTAGATTAGTTAAATTGTTTAAAGAGGAAAGTTTCTTAAATGTCACATATTTATCATTTCCTTCAGAAGAAATTTTAAAGCTCCCTCCAATAGTAGTTAATCTTTCCAACCCTTCAAATGATTCTAATTCGTTAAACGAATTATAGTAATAAGGAGAATTTTGATATCGAAAATATCCTAATCCAATGAGTTGGAAATTGCCACCTATCTTCTTAAGATTTTCTAATCCTTTAAAGTCCTTTAGCCGTGAAAAATTACTTTTTACAGTAGATTTTTCACCGTTATATGGTAATCTGTCTTTCATTATAAAATCTCCACCAATCTCATCAAGATTATCTAGCCCATTAAAAGACTCTATTCTATTGAAATTATTCAGCGATTCAATCACAAAATCCCCTTGTATTTTTCTCAATTGATTCAGTCCATTAAAGTTCTCAATATCACAATTATTAAGTATTAAGTCTCCATTAATTTGTGTAATTGAGTTTAAAACCTCTAAAGAGGTTATCATATCTTCTTTGTTATCATTAAAACAAAGAATATCAAGATTTCCATTTATTTGTTTATATCCTCTTTCCCCTATTTCTTGCAAATTCCGATTTCCCCAAATAGAAATATTCCCTTCATGAATGTATGAATCTTGTTCAATGGTAATAATTGATTCCGTTTCTTTATTCTCACTAATAATCTTTATTTCTCCAGTCCGCTTATCACCATTGTTTTCAGATACAAAGAAAGATAAAATATCTTCTCTAAAGCCTCTTGTTTGTGGTTGAGTTATCCATTCTTTTGCATCTCCAAGAATTTCCACTGTATAATTAGTATTGGTGGTCAAGGAAACGGAGATTTCTCCACCTTTAGGGTAAGTATGGTATGTTTTGCTACTAGGCGACAAGCTTGGTACACCTAATTGACTAATGAATACGGTGTCCGCTACATTACTCTGTGTATGTTTGATTGCAACTTTGGCTGAACGTCCATAGGTAGAGGTGTTCTCATTTATTTTTAGATAGACTTTATGAGAAGTAAGACCTCTAGTTTGAGTAGTGGTTATATTCTCTATCCATTTACTTGCAGCACTGGGAATAGAAACATTAAAATCAATATTTGAGTTGACTTCAAATTCAATTGTATTTTCTTTTGAGTTTACTTCATATTCTTTTTTAGATATGATAATAGCATCCTTTTGCGCTTGTATAATTTTTAATGTATCTGCAAGTTTGACATTGCTCTTATCATAAAAAATGATTTCACTTTCACGACTATCATATTCCTCATTTGGACTGATTATATAATAAAGAGTGTGACTGGACATTGATTTGGTTGAAGGTGCAATAGAAATCCAATCCACATTAGGCATTTTAACCTCAAAATTAAAATTGCTTTTTATGTCTACAACAATAGTTTGCTCCTTATCACTTATAAAGTATTCATTTTTAGTCAACATGACAACTCCACCACTAGCTTGGTAGACGTGCACAGTTTCTGTTAGCTCACCATTTGTAATATAAATTACTCCTTCTCGTTTTTCATATTCTTCATTGGGAGATATATCAAAGGTTAACGTGCTACTTGATAAAGCTCTAGTATTACTCCCTACCTGTTTTATCCACTTTTTGTCAGTTTCATTTATTGTAACAGTATAGTTGATATTGGTTTTTACCTCCAAATTAATCTTGCCACCTTTATTGTCTAACTCAAATTTGTTTGCAGTCAGCAATATAGCCTCCTTTTGCTTTTGAGTTACAACAATTGTTTTCTTTATATTTCCAACAGTGAGAGTTAGGGTAACATTTCTATCATCATATCCTTTATTCTCAACTACATTCACAGTAAACCCACCTTCTCCTGCTTTGCCATTTGCAGGAGTAACAGTGCACCATGTCTCTCCTCCAATTGTATTAGCTACAGAAACGTTCCAGTCTCCATTACAAGTAAATTCTATATTTTCACTTCCAGATTGTGAAGTAAAAGTTAGCCCATTATCGAAATATCTTTGAGAATTTCCCAAAGGGATAATAGTAACGACTTCATCATTTTTCTTATCGCTATCATCGTTACTACAAGCGATGATACTCATACATGAGATAATGCTCAATAAGGTTATTGGTAAAAAATGTAATGCTTTCATAATCTGTTATTCTTTATTTAAAATACATTTCTCCATTAAATTAAAGACTTCTTTTTCATTCTTGTCATCGTAAACAATTTCTCCATTTGTAAGTACACCTAATTTAAGCCTTTCAAGCTCTGCTATAAAATGAGCTAACGCTTCTGCATCACACCGTTCTGGGGAAATTATTAGTTTGAATTTCTTTTCCATGTAATCATAGTTATCTGTAATCTTCTCATTCCCTTTAAAGATAATGGTTTATTGATAAAGTGGGGAATTCACAGCAAAACACTGTCACTTTATATTAAATCATTGATTCCACTGCATTTAAGTGCTGATAAGTAATAATTGTTTTTCTTTTTGTGTCTATAGAATATTTATTATAGCCAGAGTTCCCTGCTGACTGTTATACAATACAAAAAAGCGTGGAAACTATTGAATATTACCGTTATGAGGCTCTGGACTGCCCAAGAATGAGTAATAAACAATAGCCCACGCCAGAAAAATATATAGTTCATCCCTTAAGATGAATATATAACACTGACGTGAGCGTTCTTGCCTACTATCCTCATTCTTTGAAATTGTCCAGATTTCATAACAGGATAATATATCAAACGCTCTTCGTTAACTATGTCCTTTCAGAACTATCTCCATAGAAGTCTGAAATTGCTACAAAGT
>USPQ01000054.1 GCA_900556625.1 uncultured Bacteroides sp.
GTTAGCAGAGCAGTGCATAGAAGCGATACCACGAAGCGGGTTCATGTAGTTCATAATAGAGAACATACCTTTCTTCATTTCACCACCGTACCAAGTATTCAGGATAACTTGTTCTTTAGTCTTCAGGTTAAACACTGTAGCAGTTTCAGAGTTCAAGCCCAGTTCTTTATAGTTGTCAACTTTAGCTTTAGAGGCATTGAAACATACGAAATCAGGTTCTCCGTAGTTAGCAAGTTCTTCAGCAGTCGGACGGATGAACATGTTAGTTACGAAGTGAGCCTGCCAAGCTACTTCCATGATGAAACGTACTTTCATACGAGTTGCTTCGTTAGCACCACAGAAAGTATCAACAACGAACAGACGTTTGCCTGACAATTGTTTTACAGCTTTAGCTTTCAAATCAGCCCAAGCTTCTTCAGTACAAGGTTTGTTGTCGTTTTTGTATTCGTCAGAAGTCCACCATACAGAATCAGCAGAAGCTTCATTCTTAACGAAGAATTTATCTT
Source organism: uncultured Bacteroides sp. (assembly GCA_900556625.1). Lineage (GTDB taxonomy): Bacteria > Bacteroidota > Bacteroidia > Bacteroidales > Bacteroidaceae > Bacteroides. The sequence continues at coordinate 507 of USPQ01000054.1, forward strand.
TAGGAGAACGACCGGTATAGATACCTGTCATTACATTAACAGCACCTAATTCAGTTACTTGACCTTTTTCAAAGCCTTCCAGACTCGGTTTTGTTTCTTCAGCGAACAAAACATCATAAGACGGGTTGTGCAGGATTTCTGTTACACCTGTAATACCGTACTTGCTCAAATCTAAATTTGCCATTTTCTTTTGAATTAATTAAAATTGGTATTTTGTTTTATTATCTCTTTCTATGATATATAAATGCAGAGGAGATTGGATACCCTCTTGTAAATCCGGGTACAAAAGTAATACTTTCTTTGGAATGCAAGAAGGGATTAGAGAAATTTTTCCCTAATTGAATCTCTTTTATAAATTCCTAACAATATCTGCAAACTGAATATTGCAATTTGAAAGATTATCGTTTACTTTGCAAGCCAGAACGTTCTCAATACGATGAAAATGAGATTAAATTATGATTAAACTATAATATGAAAGTAATTGATTTTAGCAAAACAAATTCGATTCTAAACCAGTACATATCCGAGATCAGAAATGTAGAAGTTCAGAACGACCGCCTTCGCTTCCGCCGTAACATTGAACGTATCGGAGAAATCATGGCGTATGAAATGAGTAAGGAGTTTACATATTCGGTAAAAAACATCCGGACACCACTGGGAGTTGCTCCGGTAAGTACACCGGACAACAATTTAGTTATCAGCACTATCTTACGTGCAGGCCTACCCTTCCATCAGGGCTTCTTGAGTTATTTCGATGGTGCGGAGAATGCGTTTGTTTCCGCATACCGTAAGTATAAGGATACGCTAAAATTTGATATACATATAGAATATATCGCTTCTCCCCGTATTGACGACAAAACGCTGATCATCACCGACCCTATGTTGGCAACAGGCGGCAGTATGGAACTGAGCTATCAGGCAATGCTGACCAAAGGTCACCCTGCCGAAATCCACGTTGCTTCCATCATCGCCAGCCAGAAGGCTATCGATCATATTATAAATGTATTCCCCGAAGATAAGACAACGATCTGGTGTGCTGCTATCGACCCCGAAATCAATGAACACTCCTATATCGTTCCAGGGCTGGGCGACGCAGGCGATCTTGCCTACGGAGAAAAAGAATAAATCTTTAAAGACTCTTTCGATATTGCTGCGGTGACATCCCCACTTGCTTCTTAAAGAATGTACCGAAATAAGAAGCATTGGGGAAGCCGAAAGCATTCGAGATTTCCTGAATGTCCTGCTGAGTATTCTTCAGCAACGAGATACTTTTACGGATAATCGCCTTGAATACAAGTTCCTGTACTGTATACCCGCATATACTTTTTGAAACCGCAGAAAGATATTTAGGAGACAAACAGAGTTTATCCGCATAAAATTCCACTCCCCGCTCCTGCATATAATATTTCTCAATTAACTGGATTAAACGGATGAAGACTTCATTCTTCCGTCCTCCCGCTTCTTCTCCATCATTCACTAATTTACGATTATACATGGAACAAATCCTGTATGTTAATGCAAGCAGAAGCAGTTTTTGTTCGTAAAGTTTAAATGGATTTTCTTCTACCTCCACAGCACTGTCGAGCAGAGACATATATTTCGTGATTTCTTCTTCTTCACCGGTGGTCCACACACAACTAGGCTCATCAGGAGTAATCCGCGAATACATATACATAGTCACAACCGCATTGCCCATAATATCCCGTATGGGCTCTATCTGATAGATCAGAATCTGTACTTCCATATCTTCTGATTCCTGAAGAACCTGAAACGCACCTTCTTCGGGAATAAACAGGCTTTCGCCCGCCTTAGCAGAACAGACCTTCTGATTCAAGGAAAACTGGAAACTCCCCCGGTGACAAATAATCACCCCCAATCCTTTCATGTGGAACAGTTTTTTTAAAGAAGACGGAAAAGTCACAAGTACACCTCTCGAACTACATATATTTTTCCCGCTCAACAAGTCGCGGTCAAATTGCAATAAACGATCTTGCTGTGTATCCATAATACCAATACATTATATAAATCATTATCAAAAACGACGCTAAGTTAGCAATTTTCGTTTAGGATAAGGAACAACAAGCACAAATATCATACAAATTAACCCGCCATAGATCGTCCAGCCTGCCATTTCTTTGAGGGCGGAAAGCGTGGCTTGCACCTGAATCCGTCCCTTAGTAGATATAGCTGCCATATTACGGGCTTCCGTCTCACTTTTCCCTTGATACTTCATCCCCTGCACCGTACCAAGAAAAGAAGTAGAAGCATCCGGATTTAGCAAATCTACATTTTGCGCATAACGGGTGATGTAATGTTGCTGCCGTTCCTGCAGCACATTCGAATAAATAGCTCCTCCAATACCGGGTCCCAGCACCATACGCACGGTGAGCATGATGCAAATCCAGGTAGAAAGGTATTTGAAAGGCATACGCTGATTAGCATAAGCTGCCGTCAGGGCATACAAAATCATCATACCAATAGCACGGATAATGACTGCATACTTCAAACGTTCATACATCCCTGCTGTCTGTACTTCAAAATACATGAACACAGCCGATAAGGACAGAAAGAAAAATCCAAGAGCAAAAAGATATTTGAAATGCAATCCTTTGCTCCCCAACGCCATAGCAATCACTGCACCAATAGTATACCCCACCATGCACCAATTGCCCAACGAAGCATTCTGCAAATTATCAAGATGCATCCCTACACCTGCGAATACATTAACAAACATGGCACTGGAATTGATGATCATCAGCAGCAGATAAAGCAAAGCGCCCATACGGATGGTGCGTAGTTTGAATGCATCCAACAAGACATAAGGCGACCGGCGGGTGACATCCATATAGAGAAAGATCCCGGCAAAAAGTATGCTGACAGCAGTTGCCCAACGGATAGACCCATCATCGTACCAATCGAGCACTTTACCGTAAACCAGTACATAAGTGAGACACGTCAGCGAAACACAGAAGGCAGTGACATTACCGAACTTACGGAAGTTGATAGGAAAGCGCCCAGGGAATTTGTAATTGGGCATAGTGATAAATATGATTAAGATAGAAACCAGTAGAATCCCCATCATAAAATAATACACATACTTCCACTCATATTCAAAGGACAGCCAGGCCGTGAGTGCCGTACCCGACTGTCCCAGAATCATAAAAAACAGATAAACCGCCGGCTGGCTCACACATCTTTCAATATCCAGTTTGTTCCAACCGGCTGCGTCTTTCGGTTCCAGCCCCGGAGTGATATTACGGGTAGCTTCCATGCCTCCGGCATACCAAATAAGGGTAAACAGATTGACCATCATCAACACCATACGCAGAAAGCCTGTCAACAGACTACAAAGTGCTAACAGGAATACGCTATCGGTCTTGGCACAAATATAACTGAATATATACATCAATGCGAATCCGACAATGCACATCATCTTCTCCCGGCGCACACACACCAGTTCGTACAAGAATGGAGCAAAAGCCGCCATACCGATCGAAGTCACAAAGTTAGCAAACTGAATATGTTCGGAAATAATGCCAAGACCGCTCATCATCTCGGTACTATTCACCGAATAAACCCCGCCTACCGTAAGAATCGGCAGGAAAAAGAATAATAGGATGATAATCCCCAATGGCTTGGGCATCCAGTTATAAAAAGGATAGTTTTTAGGATATGAGGGCATTTGTGTAAATCCAAATTACTGTTTACAAATAGTTAATCACACTTCACGGACAAGGCAGAATGAAACTAAAGCCGGGCTTTAACCACGACCATCATACCAGCTGCCAGTCGTTCGTTATCTTCTTTGGATAAATTAGTAAAATCAATACGTACAGGGATACGCTGTTGTATCTTTACAAAGTTTCCGGCCGAATTATCTGTCGGGACTAATGAGTATTTAGAACCTGTGGCCCCTGAAATAGACGTCACCTTCCCCGTAAACTCTTTATCACTAATAGCGTCTACCGTAACAGATACTTCCTGTCCGATATGCAGATTCTCAATTTGCGTTTCCTTATAATTGGCTACAATCCATTTTTGAGTATTAGGAAGAATATAAGTAATCGTTTGTCCGGCGGAAATGAATTGTCCTTCCTCCAACGAACGACGACCGAGCTTTCCATCACAGGGAGCTACCACAACCGTATAAGACAGATTCAGGCGTGCCATTTCAAGTGCCGCCGTTGCCCGTTGAATAGCAGCTTCGGTACTCACACGACGATAAGACACCTCATCCACACCGGAAAGGGCAGCTTTCTTCTGTCTTTCCACAGCTTCCAGCTTCTTACGCGTAGCCTCATAATCCGTAATAATCTGTTCAAGCTGGATAGGAGTTGCTGCATTTCGTTTCACCAGATTTTCATATCGTTTCCGGTCTTTCTCCAGTTTAGCCAGGCGCACTTCGATTTCAGCAATAGAGGCATCATAGACGGATGCAGTGGTCTGTGTAGTATTCAACGTGGCATTAATTATTGTGGCACCGGCTTGCGCATCCTTCAGTGCGGCTTCGGCTTCCATTACCCGGATTTTATATTCACGATCGTCGAGCACCATCAGAGTATCCCCTTTATGTACCTCCTGATGCTCGGTAAAGTAAATCTTATCAATATATCCCGAAGCACGCAGGTTGATAGGCGATACATATTGCTCGATCTGGGCATCGTTGCTGGTTTCCGTCTGGCTATAATTCAAAAAGAGACAAACCACTTCAATTACTCCCCAGACAATAATAGCCACTCCTAAAAGGCTGACTGCAATCTGCCAACGACGAAGTTTCTTCATTTTCTTCGCTTTCTCCTGATGAGTAGCGGAAGGAATATTATTTTCCATTGTTTCCATATTTTATGATTCGATTGTTAGTTGCATATTATTTGACTAATGATTCTATCTGCCCGGTCAGTTTGAGGAGCATCAGGTTGGTGACCCGATAATTATAATGTGCATTGATATAATTGTTCTGCGCTTCACTCATCTGCATTTCGTCTTGCAGCACCTCAGTCATTGAAGCGATCCCTTCGCGATAACGGTCAGAAGTAACGGCATAGACATCTTCCGCCAACAGATAGTTATCTTTCTGTTTTTTAAAATTACGCTGGTTATTCATCAGGTCGTTCACCGCATTCAAATATTGGGTTTGCAGATTTTTCCGGGTGTCCTCCCATGCCAGCTTGCGATTCTCAATGTCGATCATCGCTTTCCTTATCTTATAGGTTTTATCCAGTCCATCAAAAATAGGAATGCGCAAAGTCAGCCCTAGTCCATACGAACGAAACCAATGATTGGACGGACCGGAATGGAACCAATGATAACCTTTATCTGTGTAGGCAGCATATCTCCAGTTCCCTGTCAAACTAAGAGAAGGGATATAGCCATTAGTAATCATCCGTTTTTGCCGTTCAGCCAGTTCCAGCTGCGATTGCGTGAGTTGCAGTTCGTAGAGGTTTTCCGACAAACCGGTTAAAGCGACCGTAGTAATGCTATCAGTATTAACCGGCGTCAGGGCTATTTCTTTTTCAGCCGGATAATCCATAATGTATTTCAACATATTAAGTTGCTGCTTCATCATTGCCTGTGCATTGTCATATTGCACTTTCAGGTTCTCCAAATTGATATTTACTCTTTTCAGGTCGACTTCCATAGACATACCATTATCAAAGAAAGCCCGGGTTATATCCCGCAACTCTTCCAGACGGGTGATATTCGCCTTTATCAACACTATTTGCTCGGCTGTTACTTGCCCCAGATAGTACATCTTGCTGATTTGAAGAATAATGTCCTCCCTCGCCTTACCATAAGACAAGCGGCTGATCTCCTCCACAACTTTAGCAATAGACATAGAAGTATAAAGAGTCTGGTTGAAAAGCGGCATTTGCATTTCCAGGCCTGCATTAGCAGAATGTTGCAATGTTTGAGTAATATTATAGGGAACGCCGTAAGATGAACCGTCCGTCACAGATACCGGAGGATCAAAATTATTACTATAACCGGCGACAGCACTAATCTGCGGCAACAATCTTGCCCGATTTTCAGATACACCATATTTGCTTTTCTGTATTTCTCTACGCTTGCTCTCCAACGACAAGTTGTTATCAATACCTATCCGAAGGCAATCTTCCAATGTCAAGGTTTCTACTCCTTGCGCTCTCCCGTTTACAACGAGCAAAATAAAAAAGGTAAAAATGAACAGTAGTCTTTTCATAATATATGCTCTATAATCGGCTACAAATTTAGTGGGTTAGGACAAATGAAAGCTACCCATAAACCGACTCTTTATATTCATATTTTCCTTTTTCAACAGAACTTTTGATAGACAAAACTCCGTACTTAGTCGATTTTATTTTCATCTATCCCAGTATCTGCTTAGTTTTGAGGTATTAAAACAAATAAAGAATGATTAATCAGCATATTCAAACAACCAAATAGCGTTTGTTTTTCATAATTTTTTAGTGAATGCAAAACGGCTCTCTTCGGGAGGAAGAGAGCCGTTCTTATCTAATAACCTTATCTATTCTATGCAATAAGGTAAGCATTACATCATTTCATTCAAGATTTCTTAGAGATTCTGCTTCTACTCATCCATACCAGAATCATCACTCCAATCAACAGCAAAGCCAATGCTGCGTAAGCAATACTTTCCGTCACATGTATGCTCTGCGGATCAAACCACATCTCAATCGTATGTTCACCGGCCGGAATATTCATTACACGCAACACATAGTCCGCCCGGGCAATATCCACCGGCTGACCGTCAATCGTTGCCTGCCATCCCGGATAATATATTTCAGAGAAAACAACTACACCGTCTTTAGCGGAAGAAGTCTTATAAACCAAACGATTCGGCTCATAGCTCGTCAAACGAATGGCAGACAGAGAGTCCTTATATCCTTCCGTCACACCCTTCAGTTTTTCCTTAAACTTCGCATCTACTACAGCGGTTTCCGTAGGAAGAATATCATTCAAAGCATCAATTTCCTCATTTGCATTATTCACATACTGCACCTTATCCACAAACCAGGCATTACCGTATGCATACGGATTTTCCACAGGAACAGGCTGCCCCTGTTGTCCGGCAGGGAAGATAAAGTATTTCGTGTTCAGCATATTCAGCACACGAAATTTAGAAGCATCCACGCTGTCCATTTTGCCACCGGCAGCAGCTACTTCCTGATAGGTCGCCTGCATTTCCGGAGTAATATGATGATCGATCATTTCCTGATAACGGCGCAACTTGGCGGCATGATAACCACCGACACTCTTATGCCAGTACGCTGTATTATTCTCATTAAATGTATTGCCGGGGAAACCTACAAAGTTCAATACCCGATAATATAAGGTCGTATCTTGAAGAATAATTTCATCCGCCTGCGTCTTGACGAATGCTTCTGCTTGTTTGGACTTCGGAACAAACAGATCGTCATACAAATAGCGTTTGTTGACACTCCACATATCTATCAGACACAGAAGTACAATACCTCCTAAGGTGAATGAGGCTTTCAACTTCTTCTGTTGATATAAGAATAAAAGCAGGCAACCTATAACGATGATAAAAAAGCTACGCCATGCATCCGAAGTTAGTATCGCCTCACGCATATCTTTCAGGCTGGTCATGACAGGAACAAGATGTTCCGCCGGAAGCCCTTGCTTCAAAGCAGCCATTTCCTGTCCTGAACTGAAGTTGGAGAAGAAAACTCCCGGAGCAACAGCCAGAATCAACGCAACACCGGCTGTAAGCACCAACGTGACAATTACTCCTGTACGGTTCTCTTTCAGCTTCAGGATATCCGGTTTGCTCAGAATCTCTTTCAAAGCAAAAATCGCCAACAACGGAATCGTAAATTCGGCTATTACAAGAATGGAGGATACCGCACGGAATTTATTATACATCGGAATATAATCGATGAAGAAATCAGTCAGCCCCATGAAGTTCTTTCCCCACGAAAGAAGGATAGAGAAAATGGTGGCTCCCAACAGTGCCCATTTGAGCGGTCCTTTAACTATAAAACATCCCAAAATAAACAGGAACACAACAAACGCTCCGACATATACCGGCCCGGCAGTCCACGGCTGATCGCCAAAATAGGGCGTCAACTGCGAATAAAGGTTTCCGTACATCGGGTTTGCTTTTGCCATAGCAGTTTCATTCTGTGACAAAGTAGTAGAACAGCCCCCTCCCTTAACGTTGGGCACTAATAGAGTCAGTGTTTCACCTATGCCATAGCTCCAATTTGTAATATAATCGCGGTCCAGTCCGCTACTGGTCTGGTTGGCAGCAGGGCCTTCCTGTTTCAGTTCGCTCTTACCGCGCATGGTCTCCTTACTATACTCGTAAGTATGGTACAAGTTGGAGATATTTACGCAAACTCCTACCACAGCAGCTAATGCAAGAATAGCGCTAGCCTTAAAGAAATGCGGCAATTCCTTCTTTTCATAAGCATCAACAAAATAAGCTATTATAAAGAACAGGATCACAAACATGAAGTAATAACTCATCTGAATGTGATTCGACTGAATCTGAAGAGCAATAAACAAGGCTGTAATAACCCCTCCTAACAAATATTTCTTCCGATAAGCCAATACGACACCGGCAATCGTAGGCGGAATATAAGCCAATGTAACAAACTTCCAGATATGCCCCGCCGGTATCAGAATAAAGAAATAGGAAGAGAATGCCCATATAATCCCCCCTAGTCCTGCCAGCCATGCTGATAATCCGAATGCTCGCAGAAGGATATAAAAGCCCAGCATCATAATGAAAGTCAGTACGACATAGCCGGGAAGGTATAACTGATACACCTTTTCCACCCACTTCAAAGTCTTTGTTGAATCGTAGCTCGGAGACATCTGATAGGTAGGCATACCGCCAAAAATAGAGTTTGTCCAGCGTGTACGTTCTCCGGTACGTTCGAGATATTCCTTGGATTCTTGCCCTGCACCAACTCCGGCCACCGAATCGTGCTGAAACAGAATACGACCTTCGATATCAGCCGGAAAGAAATAAGCAAAAGAAAGAATGATAAAAGCCAGAATGGCAATTAAGTCTGGAAGGATTTTCTTCATAATATATTGATAGTTGATAAATGATAATTGATAGTTGAGAATGATAACTGACTTGTTGCATTCAGCCCCCCAAGCCAACAACTATCATTTATCAACTATCAATTATCAACTGAATTTAGTATCTATAATGATCCGCCTTGTAAGGGCCGTCTACCGATACACCGATATAAGCAGCCTGTTCAGGAGTCAGCTTAGTCAGTTTCACCCCGATTTTTTCAAGATGCAGACGGGCTACTTCCTCATCCAGATGTTTCGGCAAACGATATACATTTATATCATATTTTTTATTGAACAGTTCGATCTGAGCTAATGTCTGATTAGTAAACGAGTTACTCATCACGAATGACGGATGTCCTGTCGCACACCCCAGATTTACCAGACGGCCGTCGGCAAGCAGTATAATGCTATGGCCATCCGGGAAATAATAACGGTCTACCTGCGGTTTTATATTCACGCATTTGATACCCGCATAATGTTTCAACGCATCCACCTGAATTTCATTGTCGAAGTGACCGATATTACATACGATAGCCTGGTCTTTCATCTTCTCCATGTGGTCAATACGGATAATATCGATATTGCCAGTAGTAGTCACGAAAATATTGCCTTCAGTGCACGCATCCTCCATTGTCACTACTTCAAAGCCTTCCATTGCCGCTTGCAATGCGCAGATCGGGTCTACTTCCGTCACAAGCACACGTGCCCCGTAAGAGCGCATGGAATGTGAACATCCTTTACCGACATCACCATAGCCACATACAACTACTACCTTACCGGCAATCATCACATCCGTTGCACGCTTGATACCGTCAGCTAATGATTCACGACATCCGTACAGATTATCGAATTTGGACTTCGTTACCGAATCGTTCACATTGAATGCCGGGAATAACAGTTTGCCTTCTTCCTGCATCTGGTACAGACGGTGTACACCTGTGGTTGTCTCTTCAGATACGCCACGAACTTCTTCCGCTACGCGATGCCAACGGGTAGCATCTTCCGCCAACACTTTCTTCAAGATAGCATTCAACTCTATTTCATCTTCTGCGTGCACTTCCTTATCCAGCACGGCAGCATTATTTTCAGCATCATAACCAACGTGAATCATCATGGTTGCATCACCACCATCATCTACAATCACATTCGGTCCTTTACCACCGGGGAAACTCAAAGCCTGCAACGTACACCACCAGTAGTCGGCAAGCGTTTCACCCTTCCATGCAAACACAGGCACCCCCGAAGCAGCGATCGCTGCCGCAGCATGGTCTTGTGTCGAATATATATTACAAGAACACCAACGTACTTCAGCACCTAAAGCAACCAATGTTTCAATCAGAACGGCTGTCTGAATGGTCATGTGCAACGATCCCATAATACGGGCACCTTTCAACGGTTTGGATTCTCCATACTTTTCGCGAAGAGCCATGAGGCCGGGCATTTCTTTTTCTGCCAAATCGATTTCCTTGCGTCCGAAGTCAGCAAGCGTAATATCTGCCACCTTGTAGGGCAGAGTAGAGAATAATTCTGTAGACATATTGTAAATCATTTATAAATAAGTGGTGCAAAGATAGAACATTCTGATTAGTAGGGCAAAAGCTATCCTCCTTTTTTATATTATAATAACTAGGAAGCCTGGCACGTTTGTCGGATTATTGTCTTATATTTGCAATATTAATGCACTTTATACAACATTGATAACAGATTTATTGAACCTTCTATGCAAAACAACGAGAACAAGACAAAAGAAGAGCTGATTAAAATTATAGAACAATTAGAGAAGAAAGTTGAAGATCTTTCTTCTATGCAGTCATACCCCGTACAAGAACGTTTCCGTGAAAAATACAGTACCCGTATTCTGGACGCCCTGCCCGATATGTTGACAGTTTTCGACCACGATGCAAACATTATTGAACTCGCCTCCTCTCCATCGACCAATCATGTGGAAGGTATCAATGCCGATAATATCACCCATTCTAACGTAAAAGACATACTTCCGCCGGAAGCCTACGAAAGCGTACGCCAGAATATGGACAGGGTAATCCTTACAGGAGAAAGCTCAACATCCCGGCATGATCTGATGCTGGACGGTATCTTACACCATTACGAAAATCGTATTTTCCCTCTGGATAACGAATACCTGCTATGTATGTGTCGCGATATATCCGAACAATGGAATGCGGAACAAACCAACAAGAAACAACAAAAAGAGCTGGAAGCCGCCAGAATCAAAGCCGAAGAATCGGACCGCCTGAAATCTGCTTTTCTTGCCAACATGAGTCATGAGATCCGTACCCCCCTGAACGCCATCGTCGGATTTTCCAAATTAGTCATCGACGCTGAATGCACAAACGAGAAGGAACAGTATGCTGAAATCATCGAGAGAAATTCGGAAATATTACTGAATCTGTTCAATGATATTCTGGATTTGTCATCACTCGAAGCCGATTCATTGAGTTTCAATATCCGCCCTATCAAATTAATAGATATCTGCCTGCAACTGGAACAGCAATTCTGTTATAAAGTCAAAAACGGTACTAAACTGATTCTGGACGATGTAGATACCGAGCTTTATGTATCCGGAGACTGGAACCGTATCATACAGATTATAAGTAACTTGCTTAGTAATGCTGCCAAATTCACCCCAAAAGGAGAAATTCATTTCGGCTATCGGGAGAAGGAAGATTTCGTGGAATTTTATGTCAAAGATAGTGGTATCGGTATCCCGGCAGAAAGAGTAGCTACTATCTTCCAACGATTCGGTAAAATAAACGACTTTGTACAAGGTACCGGACTCGGATTAACTCTTTGCAGAATGCTAGTAGAGAAAATGGGAGGACGTATATGGCTGCGTTCCCAAGAAGGAAAAGGAAGCAGATTCTACTTCACCCTGCCTCTGATTCGTCAATAAGAACAACCGAATAAAAATAGCCGGATTATCAGAAACAAAAAAAACGACGAGTATTTGCATTTACCATACACCCCGTCGTTTATTTATTATCACACGTATACCCTATTTCTTGGCAACCGGCGCACTTAGCATTTCCTTGTATTTCGCCGGATCATTCAGAATCTTCACAGCTTCCTTCAAGCCGTCATCATCCTTCAACTGCTGAATGATATTACCACGCTGATAATAATAGCGCTTTATAATTTCAGAAGCTATCATCTTCTTTATATCACCGGAGAAATAATCTAAATCGCGCTCAAGGTCATGATTCAACTTCTTCTCAAGTGCCTTGAACTCTTCCGAAGCACCCTCCATATAACCTTCAAATTCGGCAGCCTCCTTCAAAGTTTTCAGAATTTTCTCACTTTGCTGGTCATATTTGAAATCAGCCTTCTTCACCAATGTCTTAAAGTCATTATAATCAGCGTCCGTAACCTCGAACTTTTCAGGCTCTACGATAGTAGGATGTTTCAGGCAGTACTGAGTTGCATAATCGAATATCAGATTATCCCGAACCAAATAAAACAGGATATTCGGCAACTTTTCCTGTTTGATAGCAACATCCGGCATCACCCCGCCTCCGTCGCGCACTTCACGTCCGGCAGCCGTATAGAACACTTTCGTCAAACTATCAGGAATAGTACCTACACTTCCGTCTTCATTCCGGTGTTTATAGTCAATAGCTTGCACACAGCGTCCGCTTGGAATATAATATTTGGAAGTAGTCACTTTCATCGTCCCTCCATAAGGCAGAGAACGGGGCACCTGTACCAGTCCTTTGCCAAAAGTACGACTGCCGACAACTACAGCACGGTCAAGGTCCTGCAAAGAACCCGACAGAATCTCAGAAGCAGAAGCTGTGCCACTATTTACCAATACAGCAATCGGAATATCCAAATCCAACGGTTCACGTAAAGTCTTATAAGTATTGCTCGCCTGCTTAATTTTACCTTTTGTTGTTACAATCACTTTTCCACGTGGCAAGAAATAGTTAGCAATTTCCACCGCCTCATCCAACAAGCCGCCGCCATTCCCGCGAAGGTCAATTACCAACGAAGTAGCCCCTTGTTTCTTTAAATCCAGAAACGCCTTCTTAAACTCCTTAGAAGGATTACCGGAGAAAGTACTCAAATTAATATATCCTACCTGATTATCCAGCACAGCAGCATAAGGAATCGCCGGATTTTGAATAGATTCACGTACAATCGTAAATTCCATCGGTGTATTCCCTCCCTTCGCATTGGGACGGTTCACTTTCAATTTAAAGCTGGTTCCAGCCTGTCCGCGCAACATCTGGCTGACTTCCGCATTGTTCTTACCCGCAAGATCCTTGCCATCGATTTCCATTAGAATATCTCCGGCTTTCAATCCGGCTTTCGCGGCAGGTGTACCTTCGAAAGGTTCGGAAATCATCGAACGTTTGAGCTTTGTATTATAAGCAATGTAAGAACCGATACCACCGAATGAGCCTTTAATCATCTGTTCCAGTTCACTCTGGTCTTCTTCCGGAAAATACTCCGTATAAGGATCCAGCGTGAAAAGCATATTGTCAATCCCTTCCCGAATGGTCTTGTTCGGGTCAATTGTATCTACATAGAACATATCCAGCTCTTTCACAATCGCATTGAATATATCCAAATTCTTGGCAATCTGGAAATTGCGGTCGTCTCCACTCTTGAAACTAAAGAAAGCTACCGTAGCTATCACGGCTACTACAACAATAGCTATCCGCCCACTCAGCAATTTTTTCATACTTCTTTCAATATAAATGAGTTGTAAAAGTAACTCAATCCCTGGTTATTCCGCCAGAATCCTGTTAATATTTAACTTAATTTCATCCCAACGTTCTTGCGGCATGGATGTTCCGATTACCTGAATAACATTTCCCGATAGAATAGAACCTATTTTAGCACACTTCTCCAACGAATATCCACATGTCAATCCATATAGAAAACCGGAAGCAAAATAGTCCCCCGCACCGGTAGTATCCACGACCTTCTCTACCGGGATAGCAGAAACCTTAATTTCTTCCGTTCCTTTACGAATATAAGAACCTTCCGCACCAACTTTTACGATAGCAATACTGCATTTTTTGGCAATCACTCCTAAAGCCTCTTTCGGCTCCTTACCCGTGAAAGCCTTCGCTTCTTCTTCGTTCGCAAAGACAATGTCCACGTATTTATTTATTAATAAGGAGAAAAACTCCATATCATTAGCTACAATATTATAACTTGCCATATCGAGACAAATCTGCAATCCTGCTTCTTTTGCCAGTTCAATGGCATGAAGAATCATTTCATGGTCTTGTACCAGATAACCTTCTATAAATAAGTAAGCATACCCTTTAAACATATCAAGAGTCAGTTCTTCTGCCCTTAAAGAAGCAGCCGCTCCCAAATAAGTACCAAAAGTACGTTCTCCATCCGGTGAAATAAAAGTAGATGCAACACCGGAAGGAAGTTGTTCCGAGATCAATAATTTATCCTCAATATCATTTTTCTGAAGATTATTACGAAAAAAATCCCCAAAATGATCATTTCCTATTTTTCCTATAAATCCTGTTCCGGCACCGAGACAAGCCAGCCCAAGTATGGCATTTCCTGCCGATCCACCCGTTGCCTGGTGGGTTTTCATTTGTGAAAATCTCGTGTTAATCTGCTGTAACTTAGCGTCATCAATCAGTTGCATGCTTCCTTTGGGTAATCCCATTTCCTCCAGGAGCGTATCATCCTCTAGGGTTGCAAGTACGTCTACCAGGGCGTTGCCCAATCCTATTATTTTGTCCATTTCAAATATTTTTTTTGCAAAGATATTGCATATTTCAAAAAAACCTACTACTTTTGCATCGCAATTGAGAAAAACATTCTTCCTTAGCTCAGTCGGTTAGAGCATCTGACTGTTAATCAGAGGGTCCTTGGTTCAAGTCCAAGAGGAAGAGCAAAGTTGAAAATCTTGATTGCAAACATTCTTCCTTAGCTCAGTCGGTTAGAGCATCTGACTGTTAATCAGAGGGTCCTTGGTTCAAGTCCAAGAGGAAGAGCAAAAAAGAAGCCACCTAAATGGGTGGCTTTTTTATTATCACTTCTTGTTTTGTTTCGGCAAAGGAGTATCGAACTGAAGAGCAATAGGCTCGGTGCTACCTGCCAATTTAGCAGGTAATGTCACTGCCACTTTCCCATCTCTTTCTATCCATTTCATACGTTGTCCTGTGGACAACAGTCTGACACTTGTACCACGCTCAGGAACATTCCCCTCCCACTCAATGACAGCAGGCAGCGTTTCTCCTTCAGGCAAAGCGTATAACGCATAAAGGGTTCTGCCATTCTTATCGGCAGTGAACCAAACATTCCCACAATGGTAATTGGGGGTGATCCGGGTATGGTAAATAGCCTTCCCATTTTTCTGCATCCAGCGTCCAATCTCCTGCAAACGTTTTACAGTAGGTTGTTCGATAAGGCCTTCGGCAGTAGGTCCTACTCCAAGAAGTAAATTTCCGCCTTTGGCAACCACTTCCATCAGAATGGAGATAATCCGGTTAGGTGTTTTATAAACCGGATTCTTTACCCAGCCCCAATCCGTAGTCAACGTCACACAACTTTCCCATGGATAGGGAAGCTGATGCTCAGGAATTTTTTGTTCCGGTGTCTGATAGTTCTCATATTTACCATGAATAGTGCGGTCTACCACCAAAAGGCCGGGTTGTTTTGCACGCGCCATAGCAGCAATCTGCGGCATATCGATATCCTGATTGTTACGAGGAGAAACCCACCCGCCATCCAACCATAGGATATCAACCGTTCCATAATTGCTCATCAGTTCACCAATCTGGTTATGTGTATATGTTTTAAAAGCTTCCCATTTCTCAGGATGACGTTCTATTTTGTAATTCACATTCCGATTAGGTGTAGCGAAATAATCCCACCAATAGTCCTGATTATGCCAGTCCGGTTTTGAAAAATAAGCGCCTGTCATAAACCCTTCCTTTCTGAAGGCTTCGAATACATACTTGGCAACATCCGCTTTCGGATGCTCCTTAAAAGCACACCGGGATATGGAAAAATCCGTGTATTGACTATCGAACATACAAAAGCCGTCATGATGTTTAGTCGTAAAAATCATGTATTTCATACCGGCTTGTTTCGTCACTTCCGCCCATTGGGCAGGTTCGAATTCAGTCGGATTGAACTGCTTACTCAATCCGTTCCAATACCAATCCTTAAACTCTTGATAGTTATTGTGACCGTAACGACTGATCCAGTCCACGTCTTCGGAACACAGAGCCCACGATTCAACAATACCAGGCACGGCATAAAGTCCCCAGTGAAAAATAACACCGAACTTCAAATCACGCCACTGGTCCAGTTTCTTCAATACGAGAGAGTCTTCCGGCCATTCGTAGGTCGATGATTGTTTATGTACAAATGTGTGTTGAGCTCTCATTCCTGTGGAGAGCAGGCAAAATGCCACAACAAATAAAACTACAATTTTTCTCATGCGTTTTTCTATCTTTTCTTGAGTATCTATAAGGAATTCCTGTCACAACAACAATTCCACGGGTTATCAAAAGCGCTCCGAAGTTATAGTTTTTCCCGCAAAAAGCATAGAAGAAAAATAAGATTTTCTTATTTCATGCATGAATTAGTATTTTTATGCGAAGAATCAAGCCCTTTAGATAAGCCAATACCCTGTATTTTGTTTCATTAACTGAACAAAATTGGATACCACATGAAAATAGAGTAAGTTTGTTGAAACCTAACTAAACGACAAGTCTATGGGTAAGAAGTTAGTGAAGCTTACTGATAGCCCCTTATTATCTCAGCCGTGCATGAATAGTCTACTTTTCTTCTGAAATACTTGACAAACGACTTTTTATTTTGTATCTTTGAAGAAATAAAAGTGATAAACAGCATGATAAATATAAGAAAAATAGATACATAAACAACATTCCGACTGATATATTTTAGTATCAGGATAGATATGATATAGGGTAATAGT
>USPQ01000055.1 GCA_900556625.1 uncultured Bacteroides sp.
TGAGTTTGTCGTTCTCCGCAAAGAACGTCGCGAACAACAACTCCGTGCTTACGAAAATCAACAAAAACAAATACAGGATACGGAAGACTTTATCGAACGCTTCCGTTATAAAGCAACGAAGGCAGTACAAGTACAAAGCCGTATCAAGCAATTGGAAAAGATTGACCGTATCGAAGTGGATGAGGAAGATAATTCGGCACTACGTTTGAAATTTCCTCCTGCCAGCCGTAGCGGTAATTATCCGGTGATTTGTGAGGATGTACGCAAAGCGTATGGCGACCATGTCGTTTTCCACGACGTCAATCTGACTATCAATCGGGGAGAGAAGGTCGCTTTTGTCGGCAAGAACGGTGAAGGTAAGTCTACCTTGGTAAAATGTATCATGGGCGAGATTGACTTCGACGGTAAGTTGACAATCGGGCATAATGTGCAAATCGGATATTTTGCCCAGAATCAGGCACAAATGTTGGACGAAAATCTGACGGTATTTGATACGATTGACCGTGTGGCAACGGGGGATATACGTTTGAAAATACGGGATATATTGGGAGCCTTCATGTTTGGCGGTGAAGCCTCGGATAAGAAAGTGAAAGTACTTTCCGGTGGAGAACGTACCCGTCTGGCGATGATTAAGCTTTTGCTTGAGCCTGTAAACTTCCTGATTCTCGATGAACCGACCAACCATTTGGATATGCGCTCGAAGGATGTGTTGAAAGAGGCGATCCGTGAGTTTGACGGTACTGTGATACTTGTCAGTCACGACCGTGATTTTCTGGACGGACTTGCGACTAAAGTATATGAGTTTGGTGGCGGGCATGTAAAAGAACATCTCAGCGGTATCTATGAGTTCCTTCAAAAGAAAAAGATAGAGAACCTGAATGAACTTCAGAAAGGAGCATCTTTATCTTCTTCGCCTACGGCTTCTGCCAAGGGAAGTGAGCAAGAGCCGGTACAACCTTCGGAGAATAAACTCTCTTATGAGGCACAGAAGGAGTTGAATAAAAAACTGAAGAAACTCGAACGCCAAGTGGCTGATTGTGAGGCTTCGATAGAAGAGACGGAAGCGGCAATATCTATTGTTGAAGCACAAATGGCAACTCCCGAAGGAGCCTCTGATATGCAACTCTATGAGCGGCATCAGAAATTGAAACAGCAGTTGGATGCTATCGTAGAAGAATGGGAACGTGTCTCGTTGGAGCTGGAAGACGCGAAAAAATGATAAATTATTATGTATGCAATATGAAAGTAACTAAGTATTTACCAATTCTTGCCGTATGCCTTATGACAACAGGATGTAACAGTAAGAAAGAGGCCGTGCTAACATCCGGTATCGACCTTGCTAATCTGGATACCATGGCTATGCCGGGTACAAGTTTTTATCAATACGCTTGTGGCGGTTGGGTTGCAGCTCATCCGCTGACTGACGAGTATTCACGTTTCGGAACATTTGATATGTTGCGTGAAAACAGCCGTGAGCAGTTGAAAACATTAATCGCCGAACTGGCTGCAAAGAAAGACAACGCACCGAGCAGTGCCGCTCAGAAAGTGGGTGATCTTTACAATATCGCCATGGATAGCGTGAAACTGAATCAGGAAGGGGTTGCTCCAATTAAAGCTGAACTGGAAGCGATCGACGCCCTCCAAGATAAAGGTGAAATTTATACGTACATCGCCGAAATTCAGAAGAAAGGAATTAATCCTTATTTTAGCCTCTATATCGGTGCTGATGATATGAACAGTTCGATGAATCTGGTTCAGACTTATCAGGGAGGTATTGGAATGGGACAACGCGATTATTATCTGGAGAATGACGAGCAAACAAAGAATATCCGTGATAAATATCAGGAACATATTGCCAAGATGTTTCAGTTGGCTGGTTATGATGAAGCTGCTGCACAAAAAGCTGTAAAAGCGGTGATGAATATCGAAACTCGTTTGGCCAAGTCAGCCCGTTCGCAGGTAGAGTTGCGCGACCCTCATGCTAATTACAATAAAATGGATATGGAGACGCTGAAAAAGAACTTCCCTACATTTGCCTGGGATGTTTACTTCACTACATCAGGCTTAAATGATCTGAAAGAAGTGAATGTTGGTCAGCCGGCAGCTATGAAAGAAGTGGCGGACGTTATTAATACAGTATCCCTCGATGAGCAAAAGCTATATCTTCAATGGAATCTGATTAACTCGGCAGCTTCTTACTTGAGTGATGACTTCGTAGCGCAGGATTTTGATTTCTACGGCAAGACAATGTCCGGCAAAAAAGAGATGCAACCTCGTTGGAAACGTGCTGTAAGTACGGTAGACGGTGCTCTCGGTGAAGTAGTAGGGCAGATGTATGTCGAGAAATACTTCCCGGCTGCTGCCAAAGAACGTATGGTAACGTTGGTGAAGAACTTACAGACTTCTTTGGGCGAACGCATCAATGCTCTTGAATGGATGAGCGAACCGACCAAAGCAAAGGCACAGGAGAAGCTGGCTACCTTCCATGTCAAGATCGGTTATCCCGATACCTGGAAAGATTACTCAGCCTTGGATATTAAAAACGATTCTTATTGGGCAAATATCGAACGTGCCAATGAATGGGGATATGCCGAGATGATTTCCAAAGCCGGCAAACCGGTAGATAAGGATGAATGGTTGATGACTCCTCAGACCGTTAATGCTTATTACAACCCGACAACCAATGAAATCTGCTTCCCGGCAGCTATCCTGCAACCTCCATTCTTTGATATGAATGCTGATGATGCAATGAATTACGGTGCTATCGGAGTTGTTATCGGTCATGAAATGACACATGGATTTGATGACCAGGGACGTCAGTATGACAAAGACGGAAACCTGAAAGACTGGTGGACGGAAGAAGATGCCAAGAAATTCGAGGAACGTGCTCAGGTAATGGTGAACTTCTTTGACAGTATTGAGGTCGCTCCGGGAGTACATGCAAACGGTAGCCTGACACTGGGAGAAAACATAGCAGACCATGGTGGACTGCAAGTTTCTTATCATGCTTTCAAGAAAGCAATGGAAACCGCACCGTTGGAAGTTGTTGACGGATTTACACCGGAACAACGCTTTTTCCTTGCTTATGCAAATGTGTGGGCGGGAAATATTCGTCCGGAAGAAATTCTCCGTTTGACGAAACTCGATCCTCACTCATTAGGAAAATGGCGCGTGGACGGTGCATTACCTCATATTGCCAACTGGTACGAAGCATTCAATATCACCGAACAAGATTCCATGTTTGTACCAAAAGAAAAACGAGTATCTATCTGGTAATAAATTCTGAATAGAAACTGTATGCACAAAGAAGCGTTGGCTTTTCCTCCGGAAGAGTCAACGCTTTTTTTTATTAATTCACACCTTATTATTACGTACGATAAACAATATTTCGTAACTTTGCGCGTCAAATACTTAATAAGCAATTCAATGTCAGAGTCTAAAAGAATAAAAACTGCACTGGTATCTGTATACCACAAGGAAGGTTTGGACGAAATTATTACCAAACTTCATGAAGAGGGAGTAGAGTTTCTGTCAACGGGGGGAACTCGTCAGTTTATTGAATCGTTGGGATATCCCTGTAAGGCGGTGGAAGATTTGACCACTTATCCTTCTATTTTGGGTGGTAGAGTGAAGACATTACATCCGAAGATCTTCGGAGGTATCCTTTGTCGTCGCGGTCTGGAACAAGATATGCAGCAGATTGAGAAATATGAGATCCCTGAAATAGATCTGGTAATTGTTGATTTGTATCCGTTTGAAGCAACTGTTGCTTCTGGTGCATCTGAAGCAGATATTATTGAAAAAATAGATATAGGCGGAATCTCTTTGATTCGTGCCGCAGCCAAGAATTACAACGATGTAATTATCGTAGCTTCTCAGGCTCAGTATAAGCCATTGCTGGATATGTTAATGGAGCACGGAGCCACTTCTTCACTCGAAGAACGCCGTTGGATGGCAAAAGAAGCGTTTGCCGTTTCTTCTCACTATGATTCGGCTATCTTCAATTATTTCGATGCCGGCGAAGGTTCTGCCTTCCGTTGTTCGGTGAACAGCCAGAAACAACTTCGTTACGGTGAAAATCCACATCAGAAAGGTTATTTCTACGGAAACCTGGAGGCAATGTTCGATCAGATTCACGGAAAAGAAATTTCTTATAACAATCTTCTTGATATCAACGCTGCCGTTGACTTGATCGACGAGTTCGAGGATCTTACTTTCGCTATCCTGAAACATAATAACGCTTGCGGCCTGGCTTCCCGTCCTACTGTGTTGGAGGCTTGGAAAGATGCATTGGCAGGTGATCCTGTATCTGCTTTCGGTGGTGTACTGATTACTAACGGTGTCATTGACAAGGCAGCAGCAGAAGAAATTAACAAGATTTTCTTCGAAGTGATTATCGCACCGGATTATGATGTGGATGCACTCGAAATCCTGGGACAGAAAAAGAACCGCATCATTCTTGTACGTAAGGAGGCCAAACTGCCGAAGAAGCAGTTCCGTGCTTTGTTGAACGGCGTATTGGTGCAGGATAAAGATACTAATATTGAAACGGTAGCCGACTTGAAAACAGTGACCGACAAGATTCCTACTCCGGAAGAAGTAGAGGATATGCTGTTTGCTAACAAGATTGTCAAGAATAGTAAATCAAACGCTATTGTACTGGCGAAGGGTAAACAACTGTTGGCAAGCGGTGTGGGACAGACTTCACGTGTGGATGCATTGAAGCAAGCGATTGAAAAAGCTAAATCATTCGGTTTCGACCTGAATGGTGCAGTAATGGCTTCGGATGCTTTCTTCCCGTTCCCTGACTGTGTGGAAATTGCCGATAAAGAAGGAATTACAGCTGTAATTCAGCCGGGTGGTTCAGTGAAAGATGATTTGTCTTTTGCTTACTGCAATGAACATGGCATGGCAATGGTGACTACCGGTATCCGTCATTTTAAACATTAAAAACAAGAATCAAGAATGGGATTATTCTCTTTTACACAAGAAATAGCAATGGACTTGGGTACAGCCAATACCATTATCATCACGAACGGGAAAATCGTGGTGGATGAGCCTTCGGTTGTAGCCTTGGACCGCCGTACGGATAAGATGATCGCCGTAGGAGAAAAGGCGAAGTTGATGCATGAAAAGACCCACGAAAATATACGTACAATTCGTCCGTTGAGAGACGGGGTAATCGCTGACTTCTATGCTTGCGAGCAGATGATGCGTGGTCTGATTAAGCAGGTAAACACCCGCAATCATCTTTTCTCACCCTCTCTCCGTATGGTGATCGGCGTACCGTCGGGAAGTACGGAAGTTGAACTCCGTGCTGTTCGCGACTCTGCCGAGCATGCTGGCGGACGTGATGTCTATCTGATTTTCGAACCGATGGCTGCAGCTATCGGTATCGGTATTGACGTGGAAGCTCCGGAAGGAAACATGATTGTTGATATAGGTGGTGGCTCTACGGAGATTGCCGTTATCTCTTTGGGAGGTATCGTTTCCAACAACTCTATCCGTATTGCCGGTGATGACTTGACTGCGGATATTCAAGAATATATGAGCCGTCAGCATAATGTGAAGGTCAGCGAGCGTATGGCGGAACGTATCAAAATTAATGTAGGTGCGGCTTTGACCGAACTGGGTGAAGACGCTCCGGAAGATTATATCGTTCACGGTCCGAACCGTATTACTGCCCTTCCTATGGAAGTGCCGGTATGTTATCAGGAAGTGGCTCACTGTCTGGAGAAATCGATTTCCAAGATTGAAACGGCTATCTTGAGTGCATTGGAGAATACTCCTCCCGAACTTTATGCGGATATCGTTCATAATGGTATCTATCTGGCCGGTGGTGGTGCGTTACTCCGTGGTTTGGATAAGCGACTGACTGATAAGATAAATATCCCGTTCCATATTGCGGAAGATCCTTTACACGCTGTTGCCAAGGGGACAGGGGTAGCATTAAAGAATGTAGATCGTTTCTCTTTCCTAATGAGATAAAATCACGGACTCTGATTCATGCGGAATTTAATAAACTTCCTTTTGAAATACAATTACTGGTTCCTCTTTGTCATATTGGAGGTAGCCAGTTTTGTTTTGTTATTTCGGTTCAACAATTACCAGCAGAGTGCTTATTTCACTTCTGCCAATACAGTTGTGGGGGCGGTTTATGAAGTTTCGGGAGGTATATCTTCCTATTTCCACCTGAAATCGGTCAATGAAGACCTGCTGGACCGGAATATGTTATTGGAAGAGCAGATCAATAATTTGGAAAAAGCGTTGAAAGAACGTCAACTCGATTCTATCGCGGTGAACAGTATCCGGAAGATGCCTCAGAAAGATTATCAACTGTTTAAGGCACGTGTGATTAAGAATAGCCTGAACCTGGCCGATAATTATATAACGCTTGATAAAGGTTCTTCTTCCGGCATTCATTCCGAAATGGGCGTGGTAGATGGAAACGGGATTGTGGGAATTGTTTACGAAACATCTCCTTCCTATTCGGTGGTGATTTCTGTACTGAATAGCAAATCAAACATCAGTTGCAAGATTGTAGGAAGCGATTATTTTGGTTATCTGAAGTGGGAACACGGAGATTCGCGATACGCTTATCTGAAAGATTTGCCTCGTCATGCCGAGTTTAATCTGGGAGATACCGTAGTGACAAGCGGTTTCTCGACTGTATTTCCCGAAGGAATTATGGTGGGGACGGTGGATGATATGTCCGACTCTCATGATGGATTATCCTATCTGCTGAAGATCAAGCTGGCTACCGATTTCGGCAAGCTTAGTGATGTGCGGGTGATAGCGCGGAACGGTCAGCAGGAGCAGAAAGAACTCGAAAACAAGACAACGAAACAATGATTATTACCTATATACATAGAATCGGTTGGTTTATCGGGTTGGTGCTTCTTCAGGTGCTAATTCTGAATAATGTGCATATAGCCGGATATGCTACGCCTTTTCTCTATATTTATTTTATTTTGAAGTTCAATTCCGGCACTTCCCGGAATGAACTGATGTTGTGGGCCTTCTTTTTCGGGCTTACCATTGACGTGTTTTCCGATACTCCGGGAATGAATGCAGCAGCAACCGTGTTGCTTGCTTTTCTTCGTCCTTCTTTATTGCGTTTGTTCACTCCCCGCGATAATCAGGACAATCTCGTACCTTCTTTCAAGAGTATGGGAATCACTCCTTTTCTGAAATATACTACTGCAAGTGTTTTTATACATAGTCTGGCTTTACTCTCTATTGAGTTCTTCTCGTTTTCCGGTATTTGGCTGTTGCTGCTGCGGGTGGCATTGTGTACCGTTCTGACTGTAACTTGTATTGTAGCTGTGGAAGGCATAAGGAGATAGCGATGGCAAAAGATTATAGACTGGAGAAACGGAAATTTGTTATCGGGGGAATTGCACTGTCTATTGTGCTGATTTATCTGATCCGTCTTTTTGTATTGCAGATTACTACCGATGATTATAAGAAGAACGCCGATAGCAATGCGTTCCTGAATAAAATTCAATATCCTTCACGCGGAGCTATCTATGACCGTACAGGTAAGTTGCTGGTTTTTAACCAGCCTGCTTATGATATAACGATTGTCCCGAAAGAAGTAGAGAACTTGGATACACTCGACCTGTGCCAGTCGTTGAATATTACTCGTGCTCAATTCCTGAAAATCATGAGCGACATGAAAGACCGTCGCCGGAATCCGGGATATTCCAGATACACTAATCAATTGTTTATGTCGCAACTTTCGGCGGAAGAATGTGGCGTCTTTCAGGAGAAGTTGTTTAAATTCCGTGGCTTCTATATCCAGCGGCGTACGATTCGCCAATACTCTTATGATGCTGCCGCGCATGCCTTGGGTGATATTGGAGAAGTCTCGGCAAAAGAAATGGAAGCCGATGAAGAAGGCTACTACATTCGTGGCGATTATGTCGGCAAGTTGGGTGTAGAGAAATCGTATGAGAAGTATCTGCGTGGAGAGAAAGGCATTGAAATTCTGCTTCGTGATGCTCACGGACGTATTCAGGGGCATTATATGGACGGAGAATATGACCGTCCTTCCGTACCCGGAAAGAACTTGACACTCAGTTTGGATATTGACTTGCAGATGTTGGGTGAACGGTTACTGAAAAATAAGATCGGAAGTATTGTTGCTATTGAGCCGGAGACAGGAGAGATTCTTTGTCTGGTATCTTCACCGAATTACGACCCGCATTTGATGATTGGCCGTCAGCGTGGAAAGAACCATCTGATGTTGCAGCGTGATAAGATGAAACCGCTTCTGAATCGTGCATTGATGGGAGTATATCCTCCGGGTTCTACTTTTAAGACGGCACAGGGATTAACTTTTTTGCAGGAAGGCATTGTGACTGAGCAGGGTCCTTCTTTCCCTTGTTCGCGCGGTTTCCATTACGGCAGGCTGACGGTGGGATGTCATGCCCACGGAGCACCGATACCACTTATTCCTGCTATTGCTACATCGTGCAACTCTTATTTTTGTTGGGGACTGTTCCGTATGTTCGGCGACCGTAAATACGGTTCACCGCAAAACGCAATTACAGTCTGGAAAGATCACATGGTTTCCCAAGGCTTCGGTTATAAGTTAGGTGTTGATTTGCCCGGAGAGAAACGTGGTTTGATTCCGAATGCACAGTTCTATGATAAGGCTTATCGCGGCCATTGGAATGGACTGACGGTAATCAGTATTTCGATCGGGCAGGGAGAAATTCTGGCTACTCCTCTCCAGATAGCCAATCTGGGTGCA
The DNA here is from genome assembly GCA_900556625.1 of uncultured Bacteroides sp. GTDB lineage: Bacteria > Bacteroidota > Bacteroidia > Bacteroidales > Bacteroidaceae > Bacteroides. The sequence goes on from USPQ01000055.1 coordinate 8,759, forward strand.
ACGATTGCCAATCGCGGATATTTTATCACACCGCATATTGTGAAGGAGATTCAAGATAATCAGTTGGATAGTATTTATCGTACGCCACGTTATACTACAATTGAGAAACGGCATTATGAATCGGTGGTGGAAGGGATGCGCGGAGCTGCCACAGGCGGAACTTGCCGTATGTTGTCGGTAATGGTTCCGGACTTGGAAGCTTGTGGAAAGACGGGTACGGCACAGAACCGCGGACATGACCATTCTGTATTTATGGGCTTTGCGCCGATGAACAAGCCGAAGATAGCCATTGCTGTGTATGTGGAGAATGGAGGTTGGGGAGCTACATACGGAGTACCTTTCGGGGCATTGCTTATGGAGCAGTACTTGAAAGGCAAACTATCTCCCGAGAATGAATTGAGAGCAGAAGAATTTAGTAACAGAGTGATATTGTATGGTAACGAGGAACGATAGTTTGTGGAAATCACTGGATTGGGTAACGATTTGCATTTACCTGCTTCTGATTGTCGGCGGGTGGTTCAGTGTCTGTGGAGCCAGCTATGACTATGGTGATCGTGACTTCCTCGACTTCTCTACCCGTGCCGGCAAGCAATTTGTCTGGATTATCTGTTCCTTCGGTCTCGGTTTCGTGTTGTTGATGTTGGAAGACCGGATGTATGATATGTTCGCGTACATTATATATATAGGAATGATAATTTTGCTTATCGTTACTATTTTTATCGCGCCGGATACCAAAGGCTCCCGTTCTTGGTTGGTAATGGGGCCTGTCAGCCTGCAGCCAGCCGAATTTGCCAAGTTTGCTACCGCATTGGCATTGGCCAAATATATAAACTCCTATTCATTCAGCATAAAGAAAGAGAAATGTGCTCTGGTACTGGGTTTTATTATCCTCCTTCCGATGTTGTTGATTATCGGTCAGCGGGAGACAGGTTCTGCCTTGGTCTATCTTGCTTTCTTCTTGGTGCTTTACCGGGAGGGAATGCCGGGTGTGGTACTTTTTTCGGGGGTATGTGCGGTCATCTATTTTGTGGTAGGCATCCGCTTCGATGAAGTATTCATAGCCGATACACCGACTCCGTTGGGAGAGTTTATTGTGTTGCTGCTGATCTTATTATTTGCCGGTGGTATGGTGTGGGTATACCGCAAGCGGTGGGAACCTGCCCGGAATATTATCGGAGGAAGTTTGATTGTCTTGCTTATCGCTTATCTGATATCCGAATATTGGATCCATTTCAGTCTGGTCTGGGTGCAGTGGGGGCTTTGTGTCGTTGTGGTAGGTTATTTGATTTACTTGGCATTGAGCGAGCGTCAGCGCTCTTATTTCCTGATTGCTTTATTCTCAATCGGCTCCATTGGATTCTTATATTCCAGTAACTATGTCTTCGATAATATATTAGAGTCGCATCAGCAAATCCGTATTAAAGTAGTATTGGGTTTGGAAGAAGATTTAACCGGTGCCGGCTACAATGTAAACCAGTCCAAGATTGCTATCGGTTCCGGCGGATTGACAGGGAAAGGCTTTTTGAACGGAACGCAAACCAAATTGAAATACGTCCCTGAGCAGGATACCGACTTCATTTTCTGTACGGTGGGAGAGGAACAAGGGTTTGTAGGTTCGGCCGCGGTCTTGCTGGCTTTTCTTATTTTGATATTGAGATTGATATTCCTTTCCGAAAGGCAACCGTCTGCTTTCGGTCGCGTATATGGGTATTCGGTCGTGAGTATTTTCCTCTTTCACCTATTTATCAATATAGGGATGGTGTTAGGGCTGACTCCTGTAATTGGTATCCCATTACCCTTCTTTAGTTACGGAGGTTCTTCTTTATGGGGATTTACGATATTGCTGTTTATTTTCCTGCGGATAGATGCAGGGCGCGGCAGGAGACTCTAGTTCGTTTATTTTCTAATTCTCCTGTCTTTCAATTCGGATACCAATGTCATTGATTCCGGACAACTTCTCATCTTTCATCCCGTTCATAATTTTGAAGGTGTAATTAGCAGGATACAAAGGACGTACGGATTTGATAAAGACCGCTGATTGATAGATACTTCCCCAGCCATTTCCGATCCACCTTCCCGTGGAATCAGCCAGGTTTATAGTAATAGTATCCGTCCGCCATACCGTAGAGTCTTGCAGGTTTTGACTGATAAATAGATGCAGGTTATGATAAGGGTAATCTGTTCTGTTGCGAACCTCCGCGAATAATCTGAGTGTAGGCGGAATACTGTCGGTGACAGGAATCAGAAAAGAGAGTGTATCACTCTTTCCCCACCCTTCGTCGGGAAGGGACTGATAGGAGTGATACACGGTATTCTCATTGCAGGCAGCCATTAGGCAAATACCGAGCAGACAGAATAAACTATTCCTGAGAAGGCTTTTCATTATTTTGCGGTTTCGCTTGATTTGGGTTTCTTTCCGGTCTGGGTTCTGGTCTTGCAGGGCGTTCACGTTCCTGACCTTGCGGGCGTTCCTGGTTTTGTGGCCGTTCCTGTCTTCTCTCCGGACGTCTGTTCTCATTATTCCGTCCCTGGTTTTGTCCTCTGTTCCGGTTGTTATTATTATTTCTTGGTCTGTTTTCCCGATCTCCTCTGTTTCCGTTTTCCGCAGGTTGTGGACGACCCTCGTTTTCCCGTTGCGGTTGCTGCGGACGATTAGTCCCTTCTACTTGTTGTTGCGGTCGGTTGTTGGGAGTTCCTTTTTTCTTTTTCTTGTTTCGGTTGGCGTTATTGCCTTCCTTACTGTTATTACGGCTACGGTCGAAACGGGTTACACTTTCCTGTTCCAACAAGTCTATCGGTTTCTTCGGCTCCGCTTTCCTTTCTTCTTCAAGCAGGCTGTCCGGTTTCATACCCTTCTTATTCATGCCGATCACTTCAAAAGCACGTTTCCCGCTAATAGTGACTAAGTTGGCAGGGAAGTTCTTATCTGTAGAATAAGAAACTTGGTTGCTGAGGATGTCGGCCTTGAAGAAATAGAAAGTACCCTCCTTGGTTTCCAGCTCAATCTCTTTAGAAGGCAGACGTTTCTGTGCTTCTACGTAACAGTCTACTTCGTAGTTCAGGCAGCATTTCAGTTTTGCACACTGTCCGGCAAGTTTCTGGGGGTTGAGTGAGATATCCTGGAAACGTGCGGCGCTGGTAGATACGGAAACAAAACTCGTCATCCAGGTAGCACAACAAAGTTCACGTCCGCAAGGACCGATTCCACCGATACGTCCGGCTTCCTGACGGGCACCGATCTGCTTCATCTCGATGCGTACTCGGAAAGCTTCGGCTAATACCTTAATCAGTTGGCGGAAGTCTACCCGTTCGTCGGCGATGTAATAGAAGATAGCCTTGTTACCGTCTCCTTGATATTCCACATCTCCGATTTTCATGTTCAGATTCAAGTTCAATGCAATCTGGCGTGCACGGATCATGGTAGCGTGTTCTTTATCTTTTGCTTCGTTGAACTTCTCCATGTCCACCGGTTTGGCTTTCCGGTAGATTCGTTTGATTTCCGCATCCGCTTTGAAGTTGGCTTTCTTCATTTGCAGGGGGACAAGTCTGCCGGTAAGAGTTACTACGCCAATGTCATGTCCGGGGGCAGCTTCAACGGCAACAATGTCTCCCTTTTCCAGTTTGATTTTATTGCTGTTGCGATAATACCCTTTGCGGGTATTTTTGAATTGTACCTCTACCATATCACTTTCTTCCGCATTGCCCGGTATGTCTGCCAGCCAATCGTAGGTGTTCAGCTTTTTATCTTGGCGGGAGCATCCTTTGCAACAAAGGCTGCCGCTCCCATTATGAAGTTTATATTCCATAGTTTATATATTTATTATTGCTTCAACAGTACGATCATCTTCAATGAGAAGTCGAAAAATACCATTTTAGCATTTACATTCTGTTCAATATGCAGTTGTGCTTCGCTTAGCTCGTCCATGATACCCATGACGTTACGTTCGTTGACGAAAGGAGCAAAGCGGATTGCAAAATTCTGTTCGTTGATAGTCATATAAGTAAGGTCGCGTTGATGCAGGTTGAAGATAAAGTTCTCCCGAATCATGCGCTGGCAATATTCCAGAAAGTTCTTCTGCCGTTCGCGTCCCATACCTGCCACTTGCTCGCTCCACATCTTCATCTCCCTGATTTTCCGTTGATAAGACAACCGCATCAGGCTGACGAATAAATCAAAGAACTGTTGGTTCTCCTCGTTCAGATGAATTGTTTCAAGCGCTTTTATAAAATTACCGTTTGCCAGGTGGGCAATGGAAAGACTGTCGGCAGGCTGAATGCTATATTTTGACTGTAATATCCGGGCGATACTGGCTTCGTCAATCTTCCGAACATTCATACGCTGTGTACGGCTCAGAATAGTCGGCAGAATCATATCCGGCGCTTCCGATACAAGCAGGAAAACCGTCTTCTCGGGTGGTTCTTCCAGTAATTTCAGCAATTTATTGGCACATACCGGGTGCATTTTTTCCGGTAGCCATACAATCGTAATCTTAAATCCGCCTTCACTGGATTTCAGACTGAGCTTCTTCAATATCTCGTCACTCTCTTTGGCATAAATCAATGCTTGCGAGTTTTCGGCGTCCATTTCGTTCAGCCAGTGATTGAGATTGAAATAGGGATTGTTGATAACAAACGGCCGCCAGTCGGCGATATAATCATCGCATACCTCCTTTTTCCCCTTCGCACTTTTGACGATCGGGAAAACAAAATGTACGTCCGGATGTACCAGCTTATTGAATTTTACGCAGGACGGACAGACGCCGCAAGCATCAGTCTCGCCCCGGTTGGTGCAGCTGATATAACGTGCGTAAGCAATAGCTAACGGCATTTTTCCGACTCCTTCCGGGCCGCAGATGAGCTGGGCGTGCGGAATCCGTCCCTCTCTCACTTCCTGAATGAGCCGTCGCTTGATTTCTTCTTGTCCGATTACGTCTCTAAAAAACATATCAATAAATGATTTTGGCTACTTCTTTGATACTGTCTACTGCTCCGATAGAGTAGAAATGAATACTTGGGGCTCCGTGGGACATCAATTCTTTGCATTGTGTCACGCACCATTCGATACCGACCCGTTCGGCTTCAGCATCGTTTTTGCATTTTAAGGCCTCCTTTACTAAATCTTCCGGCAAGTCCACTTTAAATGTCTTAGGAATCATGCTTAATTGGGATAGTTTTTTGAAAGGTTTGATTCCCGGAATGATAGGGATGTTGATACCCGCCGCCTTTGCCTGTTCCACAAATTCGAAATATTTCTTATTATCATAAAATAGTTGCGTCACGGCATATTCTGCACCTGCTTCCACTTTCTTTTTCAGCCAATAGAGGTCGGATTCTATATTGGGAGCTTCTTCATGCTTCTCCGGATAACAAGCTACGCCATAAGAGAACGGACTGGCGGTGACTTTCATCTCCGAACCGTCTACAAAGATTCCCTTATTGAAGTTGTTGATTTGCTCCTGCAATTCAATGGCGTGGTGGTATCCGTCGCCTTCCGGAGTAAATACAGACTCATGCTTCGCCTTGTCTCCGCGCAGCACCAACAAGTCGGTGATATTCAGAAACTGGAGATCAAGCAGTACATATTCAGTTTCTTCGCGTGTGAAACCGCTGCACAGAATATGCGGAACTACGGTGATGTTATATTTGTTCTGAATGGCAGCAGCCACAGCGACAGTTCCCGGACGTCTTCTCAAACGGTTCCGTTGAAACAGGCCGTTGCCGAGGTCTTTATATACGTATTCGCTGCGATGCGTGGTGATATTGATATATTTCGGGTCAAATTCCCGGAGCGTATCGACTGTTTGATATAACTTTTCAATCCCCGTACCCTTCAGTGGAGGGAGGATTTCGAAAGAAAAGGCTGTTTTTTTGCTGTTATTTATTAAATCAATTACTTTCATTCTCTTCGCAAATGTTCGTTACCTATTTGGATTAAACGTGCATATTGGGACAAAAATACGAAAAAAGAAAGATTTCTTCTTGATTTACTCTAAAATAGTTTTGTTTTTATCGTACTATATACATAAAAGAGGGTATATCCTGTAAATGGATGCCCCTCTCTTACCTAATCATTATTAAATTAGAATTTACTTTTCGAGAAATGATTTCTTCATTCTGACAATATCCGTCAGATAATCCTGCAAATCCTGTTCATGTTCTTCTTCTTCAGCAAGAATATGTTTTGCGATGTCACAGGTGGTAAAATCTTTCCCGTTAGTAAAGTCGGCGATTTCTTGGTAACGAATGATTGCACAACGTTCGGAAGCCACATTGTCTTTCAATAAACTTACTGAATCAAACTCTTGCGGAGCATCATATTTGCATCTGGCTAGTTCGAACCATTTTTGAGGGTCCAGTACCGGAACTCCTTCTAACTCGATGATACGGTTGGCGAGTAGTTGTGCATGGCGGCGTTCCTCCTCGGCATGTTCCTCGAACTCACTTTGTACATCGGCACGCATAGCGCCTTCCACTACTAATGCACCTACCCAATACTGGTAGTATGCTAACCATTCCTCAGCTAATGCTGCGTTCAACTGTGAAATCAAACTTTCTACATCCAATTTCCCTTGTAGGATTTTTACACTTTCTCTAGCCATAATTTTTATGTTTAGGTTAATATGTTTAAGTTGCCTATGTAACAGCCGGGGGATATTTTTGTTTATCGCTTGTGGAGGTTTTAACAGAAAGAATAATTCTTTGGTTTCTCGTCTGATTCATGTAGTAAAGGTTCTTTTTCAGATTTGGTGGCAAAATTAATTAGGAAAATAATAATTTGATAATCGATAGTATTCTCCATTCTCCTCCTTCGGGAAGGAGGAGTCCCCGTAGGGGGAGGTGGTAGGTGAATGCGTAAGTCTGTTATTATCAGCATTGTGTATCTACTTACCACCCCGGCTTTCAGCCACTCCCCGAAGGAGGGGAATAGAGATACCACCGACTGGTTAAATTACCACCAAATTTGAAGAAGAACCGAATTTATCAAATTCATTTCTCATATTCTCATACTTTCGGGATAACTTGTTTATTATCAGATAAATGATGTATGAGAAATAAAATAACACAGAGGTATTTCTCATAGTTTTTCTGTTGTTTTCCCTCATAATTCAGTCATTTCTCATACTTTTTCTTCTTTATTTCTCATAGCCCCCCGTTCTTTTTCTCACTACTCCATATTGTTCTCCTGATATATGCTTCTTTTTCTGAAGTCTTCCCTTTACATACCATATTCTATCCTAATGCCCTTGTTATATTATGCCTTTATCCTTGTGAATTTCTACTATCATCTCTTTTGTTCCACTTCAGTGCACAGGCTTTTTCACTCTAGTAGCCGGTTCTTGCTACTAGAGTGCGCAGAACTATTCACTGTAGTGGAACGAATTATATGTCTTATCGATTATCTGTTATAAATAGGTGAAAAGTCTCTAACTATAAGGTATTTACCATTTATTTAACAGTCTATATTCTACAATTTAATATTAGTTCAAATGTGTCGTATATTGAAATTTGATTTATGAAGCTATATGAGAACACAACGAATTCTATGAGAAATAATCCCGAATACTATGAGAAATGGCTGTCTGTTATTTTATTTCTCATACATCATTTATCTGATAATAAACGCGTTATTCCGAAAGTATGAGAATATGAGAAATGAATTTGATGAATCAGTTTTTCTTCCAATTTGTTTGTAAGTTGAATCTGTAAAATAATGATTTGCTAGTTTATAGTCGATAGTATCCTCTATTCTCCTCCTTCTGGAAGGAGGAGTCCCCGTAGGGGGAGGTGGTAGGTGAATGCCAGAATCGGTTATTATCAACTTTATGTATCAGCATTGTTTTTTGAGAAACCGAATAAATTTGCTTACAGTACTTATTTCTTCTCTACAGTCTCATTCCCTTCCCTTCCTCTCGCGTGTGAATATAATAATGTGTAGTCATTCTACATAGGTTCTCCCTGCAGTAAAATTTATGTTCTACAACATCCTTGTCAATCAGCGTATTACGAAAAAGTTTCAAAAAAGATTAGAAAAAATAGTTATATATATTTGGATGTTATGGATAAGTTGTCTACTTTTGCACCCGCTTTGCTAGAGAGACAGAGCCTAATGATTGACATTCTGCTAATGATAAAGGGTTCGGAAAATAAAAACCAAAAAACTTCGAAAAAAGTTTGGATGTTATCTGAAAAAGTCCTTATCTTTGCATCCGCTTTCGTAAAGAAAGCAGTGCGGCGAAGGCCACATTAGTTCTTTGAAATATTGATAAACAATACAAGTAGTACAAGAAAAGATAGAACCGT
>USPQ01000056.1 GCA_900556625.1 uncultured Bacteroides sp.
ATCACGAAGTTCCAGTAGAACTTAGTGTAGCGATAAATAAAAAAAGACCTTATATCCTATGAACAGTACAGCTCAGCACAGTTTATCTCCTTTGGTACAGTATAACCAGGTTATATCATCTTGTTTTTTATATTCAATTTATGGAAGAAAGAGTGCTTTTGTCCGGGGATTGAATAAGTCTTGTATAATGTATTATTTGAAACTTAACATACCCCCAAGTTCCCACAACCGATTCAACAGAATGTAGTATCGGGTAGTAGGATTTTTTGAAAAAACGGATGTGATTCATAAGATAGAAAATGCCATCTATTTGAGAATTTCCGGTGTAACACCTTTAACAAGATTATAAACTAATAACGAATGCTGGCAAAGAAAAAATGAACGTTTTTGTGAAGATAGCAATTTAATAGATGAAAGTGCTATCCTTTATTTATTGAAAACCTTTAATTAACCCAGATTCATGCTTATCGAAAAGCATAAGAATGAATTGTTAACACTTTTAATTTCTATGATGAATGAAAAACAAAATTGTGGAAGAATACTGCGATTATTGATCCTGTTTTGTTTGTATGGTATTTGTTTACCTCCCCTTCATGCCACACAGGATATTGCATCACCACAACAGACAGGTAAGACCTATACAATTAAAGGAGTTGTATTGGATTTTAATAATGAACCGATTATTGGTGCCAGTGTTTTTATTCCGGGAACCAGTATCGGGGTAGCTACAGACTTGGACGGAAATTATGTACTGAAAGTACCGGCAAACACGAAAAATATAGAATTCTCTTACATTGGATATGAGAAGAAAGTTGTTCCGTTCAACCCTAAAGACCTAAATGTCTTTCGTGTTGTGACGATGAAAGAAGATAGCGGTATTGCACTTGAAGATGTCACGATTGTTGCTTTTGCCAAACAAAAGAAAGAGTCTGTATTAGGCTCCGTTTCTACTATCAAACCGGCGGAGTTAAAAACTACCAGTAGTAATCTTACTACCGGATTTGCAGGGAAGTTGGCGGGAGTAGTTGCTTATCAAAGAAGTGGAGAACCGGGTGAGGATAATGCCGAATTCTTTATTCGTGGTGTGACGACATTTGGAACAGGGAAAGCCGACCCGTTGATTTTGATTGATAACATTGAATTGACTTCATCAGATTTGGCAAGATTGAATACCGATGATATTGCCAGTTTCTCCATTCTGAAAGACGCTACCGCTACTGCGCTTTATGGTGCGCGTGGTGCTAATGGTGTTATTCTTGTAACGACAAAAGAAGGTACGGAAGGTAAAATGAAATTATCTTTCAGGGTAGAAAGTTCGTTTTCCGCTCCTTCCAAAGAGGTTGAAATTGCTGATCCGCTGACGTTTATGAAACTTCATAATGAGGCGGTGAGAACTCGAAATCCGGATGGTGCATTACCTTATCTGGAAAGCGCGATTGCTGCTCGCGAAAAAGGATTGAATCCAATGGCTTATCCAATGGTAGATTGGAAGGATATGCTATTCAAAGATTTCACAACTAACTATCGCGGAAACATGAGCCTTAGCGGTGGTGGTCGTGTAGCCCGTTACTATGTAGCATTGTCTTATTCGCGAGATAATGGTATCTTGAAGCAGGTTCCCAGTAATCTTTTTGATAATAATATTAAGTTGGATAAATATACGGTACGTTCGAATGTTAATATCAATCTGACCAAAACAACCGAGTTGGGAGTGCGTGTGAGCGGTACATTTGATAGTTATCAAGGCCCTATACAGGGAGGTTCGCAGGTTTACAGTCAGGCTATTAAAGCAAGTCCGGTTCTTTTTCCTGCCATGTATGCTCCGGATGCAGCTAACCAATATACCAATCATCCTATGTTCGGTAATTATGGAACTAGTGCAAATTACTTGAATCCGTATGCTGAAATGGCACGCGGTTATAAAGAATATGAAAACACAGTTATACTTGCCCAGTTGGAGCTAAAGCAAGATTTCAGTTTTATAACCGAAGGCTTGAAAGGGCGTTTGTTGGGAAATGTCACACGAACTTCATATTATGATCTTCAACGTTCTTATACTCCGTTCTATTATGCCTTGGATAGTTATGATAAGAAAAAAGATGAATACACTCTTTCTGCTCTAAATCCGGATTTGGGTACAGATTATCTAGGATACTCTCCGGGAAGTAAAAAAGTAGGCAGTTCCCTGTATTTGGAAGCATCGTTGTCATACGATCGGACGTTTGTTGAAAAACACAATGTCAGTGGTATGTTGGTTTATACAGTGCGTGAAGGGAAAAGTGGCAATGAAAACACCTTGCAGAAATCACTCCCTACCCGTAATTTGGGATTAGCAGGACGTTTTACTTACGGATTCTCCGACCGTTATTTTGCGGAGTTTAATTTCGGTTACAACGGTTCCGAACGTTTTGACAAGAGTCATCGTTGGGGATTCTTCCCGTCGGGAGGTTTGGGCTGGGTTGTGTCCAATGAAAAATTCTGGGCGGACAAACCGATTTCCAAAGTTGTCAATATGCTTAAGTTGAAAGGATCATACGGATTGGTCGGTAATGATAATATTTCTAATAATGACAACCGTTTCTTCTATTTGTCGGAAGTAAATATGAATAATTCCGGTAGGGGAATGAACTTCGGAACCAACTTTGACGAAGGTTATAACGGTATTTCTATCAGCCGCTATGCCAATCCGAAGATTGGTTGGGAAATTTCTCATAAAATGAATGTGGGATTTGAACTGAAATTATTCAATGACCTGGAGATTCAGGCAGAGTATTTTAAAGAAAGAAGAACGAATATCCTGCAAGAGCGTGCCGATATCCCCAGTTTGATGGGATTCCAGGCGCCTATCCGGGCAAATATCGGTGAGGCTAAAGGACAAGGTGTCGATATTTCTTTGGATTATTCGCATATTTTCAACAAAAACCTGTGGACTACTATCAGAGGTAATTTCACATACGCCAGCAGTGAATTTTCTGAATACGAAGAACCGGACTACTCGGCTACTCCATGGAGAAGTAAAATCGGTTCTAAGCTGAGCCAGACTTATGGTTACATAGCCGAACGTTTGTTTGTAGATGATGAAGATGTGGCAAACTCTCCGAAACAACAATTTGGCGAATATACGGCCGGAGATATCAAATATAAAGATATCAATCGTGACGGAATCATCGACGAGCAGGATATTGTGCCTATCGGTTATCCGACTACACCAGAAATTATCTATGGTTTCGGTTTCTCTGTGGGATATAAGGCGTTTGATTTCAACTGCTTCTTCCAGGGATCGGCACGGTCTTCCTTCTTTATTAGTCCTTTGCGTATCACTCCGTTTGCCCAACCTTATGACCCGGATAACGAATTGGGAGGAAAACAGGCTAACAATGCTTTGCTTCAGGTTATTGCAGATAATCATTGGAGTGAGTCCAACCAGAATATGTATGCTTTCTGGCCACGGTTATCGGATACGGCTATCAGTAATAATAACCAGTCGAGTACATGGTGGTTGCGTGACGGTACTTTCTTGCGTATGAAATCGGCAGAAATAGGCTATACGCTTCCAAAGCGGCTGACCAGTAAAGCTAAATTGGAAAACTTGCGTATTTACGTAAGCGGGACGAACTTGTTCAATATTTCCAAATTCAAAATTTGGGATACGGAAATGGGGAACAACGGTTTGGGATATCCTGTTCAACGAGTATTTAATGTAGGTATTCAACTTTCACTCTAAAACATGTTATATGAAAAAAATAATCATATCCATATCACTCGTGATTGCTGCCATGCTGTGTAGCACTTCTTGTAGTGATTACCTAGATATAGTGCCCGAAGGTACTCCAAGCATGGATAATGCCTTCAGCAATCGCATTAATTCATTTAAGTTTCTACATACTTGTTATAGTTACCTGCCTTCATGGGATCAGGGTGGCTCCATTGGCTTTTTGGCAGGTGATGAACATTGGTTAATGCCTAAAGGAACCGGTTTTATAGATCAGCGTATCTCTCTCAACGCATGGGAAATAGGTCGCGGTGAACAAAATAATAATGACCCCTACCAGAATTTTTGGGATGGAGGAAATGGGGGAACCAATCTTTGGGTAGCTATCCGCGATTGTAATATTTTCTTGGAAAATATCAACAAACCTCTCGATTTGCAGAATTATGAACGCACCCGTTGGATTGCGGAAGTAAAATTCCTCAAAGCATATTATCATTATTATCTGTTTATGCTTTACGGTCCTATTCCTATCATGGATACTAATATTGCGGTAGATGCTTCACAGGATGAAGTAAGGCGTTATCGCGAGCCGGTGGATGATGTAGTGGCTTATATCTCTAACCTGCTGGATGAAGCATATAAAGATCTGCCTTCAAAGATCACAGATCCAGGACAGGAGATGGGGCGCATCACCCAGCCAATTGCAAAAGCAGTAAAAGCACAATTGTTATTATTGGCTGCCAGCCCTTTGTTTAATGGAAATTCGGATTATATTAATGTGAAAGATAATCAGGGTAGGCATTTGTTCCCGACACAGGTTGATAACAGTAAATGGAAATTGGCAGCAGACGCAGCGCTTGAAGCGATAAATTGTGCAAAAGAAAATGGTCACGAGAAACTTTATACTTTCTCTTTGCCGATCAATAGTATTTCTGCGGCAACACGCAAACTGCTGGATATCGGTGAGGCTGTCACAGAAAAATGGAATGAAGAAATTATTTGGGGAAGTACTCGGAACGTTAACGGATTGCAGACGGTTGCAATGGCTAAACATACGAAGGGGAGCCACTATAACGCGCGTTCTGTTTTAGGACCAACTTTATCAGTAGCCGAAGCATTCTATTCTTCAAATGGTGTGCCTATTTCTGAAGATAACAGTGATTTCTGGACGGCTAATTATCCTAACCGCTATGAGATTACCACTATCCCGGATGAGGGAAATAATAAATATTACCTTCAGATAGGAGAGCAAACAGCCTATCTTCACTTGAACCGTGAACCGCGTTTCTATGCTTCATTGTCATTCGACCGTGGAACATGGTATGGAGATGGTTATACGAATGATGAGCCGGCAAATCTTGCTTTCTATCATTTTCGGGCAAAGGAGGTATCAGGGCGCCAGACTTCGGAAGACCATTCATATACGGGATATTTGAATAAAAAGGTATGTAGCTATAAGACTGGTTTGACAAAAGACGGTTTCTCTCCCTACCGTTATTCGTTCCCAATCATACGTCTTGCTGATTTGTATCTGATGTATGCGGAAGCTTTGAATGAATCGCAGGAATCACCCACACAGGATGTATATGATTACGTGGACTTGGTTCGCGAACGTGCAGGGTTGAAGGGGGTAAAGGAGTCGTGGAGTAAATATTCCAAGTCCCCGGATAAGCCTAATACGAAAAACGGTATGCGTGAAATCATTCGCATGGAACGTTTGAATGAACTGGCCTGTGAAGGAAAACGTTTCTGGGACTTGCGTCGTTGGAAAAAAGAACTTCCCCGCGAAGTGAAAGGGTGGCATATTCAAGGAGAGACTGCCCAGGAATTTTATAGAGTAACCACTATCTACTTACGTTCAAAGTATAGTTATAAGGACTATTTGTGGCCGTTGAAACTGGAAACAATATTGAAAGATCCGAACCTGGTACAAAACCCAGGGTGGTAACTATGATATTCATAATTTAAAATGACTGGAAATATGAGAAATATGAATAATATATCAGAGCTTGTGAAATATGCGTTCGTCACATTGCTCGGTACACTCTGCCTAGCAGGATGTGGGCAGGACGAAAAGATTGGTCTCAATGCTACCGACAGTGTAGCACCGGGATTGCCTACGAATATAGAGGTGGAGAACATTAATGGAGGAGCTATCATTCGTTATACTCCTCCGAAAGATGATGATCTCTTGTGTGTTGTGGCGTCTTATATGATTAATGGGGTGGAAAGAACCACAAAAGCTTCTCCTTATGTAGATAGCTTGATCGTAGAAGGATTCGGAAAGGTGGGTGACTATAATATCTTTTTGAAGAGTGTAGACAAAAGCCAGAACGAGTCTGAACCGAAAACCGTTTCTATCAGTCCATTAACTCCTCCTGTAGAATATATTTATGAGTCACTCAAGATTACTGATAGTTTTGGAGGAGTGAGTTTGACGTGGAAAAATCCGACTCGACAGAATATTATTCTGGAAGTTACCAAAAAGGAAAACGGAGAATGGGTTTCTTTGGAGAATTTCTATTCCAGTATAGTGGAAGGGCAAGCTAAAATCCGGGGATTGGCTGCTGAACCAATCACGTTAGGATACAGAATTCGTGACCGTTGGGATAATTATTCCGAGATGTTGGAGCTGGAAAGCAATCCTTTGTATGAAGAGGAACTTGACAAGTCGAAATTTAAAGAACTTCCGACACGTTTGCCTGGTGATTGTGAGGCAATGGGTGGTCTGCCGATACGAAATATCTGGCAGGGTAATAATAACACAGACTGTTTCCATAGTGTTACTAATAGTGATAACCCTGCCCCTGGTCGGTGTATAACGTTCGATATGGGACAGGTTGCCAAGGTAAGCCGTTTCAAGATGTGGCAACGCAGAGGAGATGCGAACGTTTGGACCTATACTCATAATAATTTGAAGAAATATGTGATTTATGGTTGTACGGAACTTACGGACGAAATGTATAATAGCGGTGTGGAAAAAGATGGTATCATGTATCCTACCTTTGAGGGTTGGACGAAGATTATGGATGTTGAATGTTATAAACCTTCCGGACAAGATAATCCGAATATAACCAATGAAGATATTGAATATATACAGAATGGCGATGAACACGAAGTTCCCATTGAAGCTCCTAATTTCCGTTATGTAAGAATTCTTATGCTTGAAACCTGGAGTGGAGGTAATTACGCTCAGATTGGCGAAATGACTTTCTGGGGACAACCTGCAACAGAGTAATTAAAAAAATCAGATTATGAAAAATATAATAAGATATATAGCTTGTGGCTTGTCAGCCTTTTTGATGACCGCTTGCGGAGATATGTATGAGATACACGAAAAATACCTTGAAATGGGAGAAGAAACCTATCTCGGGGCCGTTCAGGATTTGAGTGCCTATAGCGGGTTCAATCGTGTCAAGTTGGAGTGGTATCTGAATGCCGACCCACGAATCAGCTCTTGTGTGATTACGTGGGAGGGAAATGAAAATCCTGTGGTAGTTCCTGTTCCGGAGAATCGTGTTATAAAGGATCCTATATCGACGATTATTGACCTTCCGGAAGGGAAATATATATTCAATATGATAACGAGGAGTGATACAGGTAAAGAGTCTTTGGTAAGAACTATTGCGGGTGAAGTGTACGGTTCCACTTATCAGGCCAGTCTATCAGCTCAGGGAATTAATTCGATCTCGGCAGATTTGAACGGAGTAACGATTAATTGGGTTCCGTTAGAGGGGTGTACCGGAACTACGTTGACGTATACAAATAATGAGGGAAAGGAGAAAATCATCAAAGTAGATGAAGGGCAAACTTCTACGGTTATACCGGATGCGGTCCTTAAGACATCATTTAAGTTGATATCTACATTTAAGCCAGCTGATGACGCTTTCGATGATATTCCAACTTTGGAAAAAATAATGGATTTTCCTGCTTATTATACCATTTCAAAAGAAGATTGGGATGCGGTTCACGAACAATATGTTGATGCAGACAGAACGGATTGGGGAATCTCGGCTTCGACAGAAGAAAAGGTTGGAGAAAATGCTGGTAAATATGGTATTGCCACCTGTATCCTTGACGGAGATCTTGCCAGTTTCTGGCATTCACAATGGAAAGGTGAAGGGGCTAATCCTCCATTGCCACATGAAATCATTATTGATATGAAATCACAACAGGATATTCTTTCGATAGAACTGGCAAGAAGGCAAGGTAACGGAGATACTAAAACTGTTATATTCAGCATAGGTGAAAGTGAAGAACATTGGACAGAATTGGGACAATTGAACTTCCCTAGTGAAAAGGCGACCAATGCCCAAACCCTGCTGTTGCCGGAACCTGTAAGAGGAAGATATATACGTGCTTTGGTTACGGGTAGTAATAATGGTGTAAATGCAAGTATTGCAGAGATAATGTTTACGACAAGTAAGAAATAATATTATTAATAGTGAGTCCGTTGAAGTGACAGAGTTCAATAGATAGCTATATTTCTCACTAAAGAAAGGTTAGAGCCGCTGGAGAATCGGGTTTATGTGAATAAATGCGATTTGATGGCGGCTCTTTATTTAATAATCGAACATAATTCGCTATCTTTGTATAAATATAAAGTAACGCGACAACTTCTTCTTTAATACATATTTGCTTATGAGATTTATTGCTTTATTTATATGCTTGTCAATAGTCGGAATTTCCGGTATTACCCGGGCGCAACAAAAAGATACTATCCGTGTTTCAAACTTCGGAGCACATCCGTATACATATGAAAATTGTGTGACCTGTTTGCAGGAAGCTATTAGTGAATGTAAGCGAAGTGGTGCTCGCGTGCTCTCTTTTGAGAAAGGGCGTTATGATATCTGGCCCGAAGGTGCTATCCGGCGGAAATATTTTATATCGAATACATCGACCGAACAAGAGTGTCCTTCCAAAGTGAAAACTATCGGTCTGCTGTTTGAAGATATGAAAGATCTGACGATTGAGGGAAACGGAGCAACGCTGATGTTTCACGGGAAAATGACGACTATCGCTCTCGAACGTTGTAAGAATCTGGTGTTTAAAGATTTGCATATTGATTCTGAACGTCCTGCCGGTTCGGAAATGACATTTGCCCGTGTGGAAGATGATGAGGTGGAAGTTGTTGTACATCGTGACACACGTTATGAAATAGTGAATGGGCGGATGAGCCTCTTTGGTGAGGGTTGGCGTTCAAACAAGAATCATTGTATAGAATATAGTCCTGTTGATAGTACTTTCCGTTATAGTCAGGGGTGGAATGTGCTTGCTGCTGCGGAGGCGGAAGGGGTGGCCCCGAATGTAGTACGTTTCCATGTCCCGGAAGGATTTCGCCCGAAAGTGGGGAATACTTTGACAATTCGTGACATTATTCGTGACCAGGTGGGATGGTTTATTTTCGAAAGCCGAGATATTACACTTAACCGGGTGCAGATGCACTATATGCATGGGCTTGGTATAGTAAGTCAATACACTCGTAATATTACAATGGATAAAGTGAAATGTATGCCGCGCGAAGGCAGTGGCAGGTTGTTGGTAGCTTCTGCGGATATGATGCACTTTTCCGGATGTAGTGGAAAGGTGAAGATAATTGGTTGTTATTTTGCGGGTGCACAGGATGATCCGATAAATGTGCACGGTACTAACTTGCGTGCCGTTGAGAAAATAAACACCCGTACTTTGAATTTGCGCTTCATGCATGGGCAGAGCTATGGGTATAACGCTTACTTTGAGGGGGATACGGTCGCTTTTGTCAAGGCGTCTACTATGGAGCGTTTTGCATCTGCGCAAGTGGTTGCTGTGAAACGGTTGACAGACCGTATTGTTCAAGTCACCTTCAATCGGGATATTCCCGGTGAATTGGAATTGAATCACGATTGTGTAGAGAATATCAGTTGCACGCCCGAAGTGGAAATTCGTCATTGTTATTTTACGAGGACAAGTACGCGGGGTACCTTAATGACTACTCCCCGAAAAGTAGTGATTGCAGATAATACTTATTATAAAACGGGCATGAGCGCTATCCTGATAGAAGGAGATGCCGAAGGCTGGTATGAATCGGGACCGGTGAATGATGTTTTGATTCAGAACAATATATTTATCGGCTGTGCGTATAGTGGAGGACCTGAAAATGCAGTCATTGCGTTGCATCCTTCTGATATGGTGGTGGATGCGGAACGTCCGGTGCATAGAAATGTGCGTATCATAGGTAATACGTTTCGTACATTCGGAAATCCGGTGTTATACGCCAAAAGTACGAAGGATTTGATTTTTAAAGAGAATCATGTAGAATGTACTTCTTCGGACGATTTTCGTCAAAAGCCTTTGTTTATTTTGAATGGTTGTAAAGGTGTTGTAATCAGAGAGAATAAGCTGGAGGAGGTTTGTGATAAAAAAATGGAATTTAGACAGATGAAAAAGAAATATATCAAGGTTGATTTTTAACCCCCAAAAATAAATACTATGACAATGAAGAAACTTTATTCATTTTTTATCAGTACTTTACTTGTCTCCTCTGCAGTTTGTGCCGGAGGGACAGATTATACAAAAGGACTTGCTATTTGGTTTGATGCTCCGAATACTTTGCAAGGACATGCCGTATGGTATGGTGGCAGACCGGATATGTGGAAAGGTGAAAATAAACCGGAAACCGCCGGTGATACAGCTCGTAATCCGGATGCTGCATGGGAGTCACAATCATTGCCTATTGGAAATGGCAGTATAGGGGCGAATATTATGGGATCGGTCGAAGCTGAACGGATTACTTTTAATGAAAAGACACTCTGGCGGGGTGGTCCTAACACAGCGAAAGGAGCGGATTACTACTGGAATGTCAATAAACAGTCAGCGCATATCCTTGATGAAATACGTAAAGCATTTACGGAAGGAGACCAAGTTAAAGCGGAGAGGCTGACGAGACAGAATTTTAATAGTGAAGTACCTTATGAGGGCAGCAGGGAAAAGCCTTTCCGTTTCGGTAGTTTTACGACTATGGGAGAGTTTTATGTGGAGACCGGGCTGAATATTATTGGTATGAGTGATTACAAGCGTATTCTTTCTTTGGACTCTGCTATGGCTGTAGTGCAGTTTAAAAAAGACGATGTAGCGTACCAACGGAATTATTTTATTTCTTATCCTGCTAATGTGCTGGTCATGCGTTTCAGTGCCGACCGGCCGGGCAAGCAGAACCTGATATTCAGTTATGCTCCTAATCCGGTATCGACAGGTAGTATGGTGGCTCAAGGTGATAATGGTTTGGTTTATTCGGCTGCGCTGGATAATAATGGAATGAAATATGTAGTCCGTATCCAAGCGGAGACTAAAGGTGGAACATTGGTCAATAGAAATGGGAAACTCACCGTGAAGGGAGCGGATGAAGTTGTCTTTTATGTCACTGCGGATACTGACTATAAGGCTAACTTTGCTCCAGACTTTAAGAATCCGAAAACGTATGTCGGGGTCAATCCTGTCGAAACAACGGGCCAATGGCTGGCTAATGCGGTGGCCAAAGGTTATTCGGCTCTGTTGAATGAGCATTATCAGGATTACGCTGCTTTATTCAATCGGGTGAAGTTGAATCTGAATCCAACGGTAAAGACCGGTAATTTACCGACCGGGCAGCGGTTGAAAAATTATCGGAAAGGGCAGCCGGACTATTATCTGGAGGAACTTTATTTTCAATTCGGCCGTTATCTTCTGATTGCAAGTTCTCGTCCGGGCAATATGCCGGCCAATCTGCAAGGTATCTGGCATAATAACGTTGATGGGCCTTGGCGTGTTGATTATCATAATAACATAAATATTCAGATGAATTATTGGCCTGCCTGTTCTACGAATCTGGAGGAATGCATGTTGCCGTTAATTGATTTTATCCGCACATTAGTGAAGCCGGGTGAAAAGACGGCTCAGTCTTATTTTGGTGCGAGGGGCTGGACTGCATCTATTTCTGCTAATATCTTTGGGTTTACTGCTCCACTGGAAAGTCAAGATATGTCGTGGAACTTTAATCCAATGGCAGGCCCTTGGCTAGCTACGCATATTTGGGAGTATTATGACTATACACGGGATTTGACATTTTTGAAAGAGACGGGATATGAGTTGATAAAGAGCAGTGCCAATTTTGCAGTTGATTATTTGTGGCATAAGCCGGACGGAACTTATACTGCGGCACCGTCCACTTCACCCGAACATGGCCCTATTGATCAGGGGGCCACATTTGTACACGCCGTTGTGCGTGAAATCCTATTGGATGCCATCAAGGCGAGCGAGGAATTGGGAGTGGATAAGAAAGAACGTAAGGAATGGGAACAGGTGCTTGCCAATCTCGTTCCTTATAAGATCGGCCGTTATGGGCAATTAATGGAATGGTCGGTAGATATTGACGATCCGAAAGATGAACACCGCCATGTAAATCATCTGTTTGGTCTGCATCCGGGACATACGGTTTCTCCTGTCACTACTCCCGAATTGGCTGAAGCTGCCAAAGTAGTATTGGTGCATCGTGGTGACGGGGCTACGGGTTGGAGTATGGGATGGAAGTTGAACCAGTGGGCTCGCTTGCAGGATGGCAATCATGCTTATACCTTATTTGCTAATTTGCTGAAGAACGGTACGCTTGATAATTTATGGGATACGCATCCGCCTTTCCAGATTGATGGAAACTTTGGTGGTACGGCCGGTATTACGGAGATGTTACTGCAAAGTCACATGGGATTTATCCAACTGCTTCCTGCTTTGCCGGATGCATGGAAGGAAGGTTCTGTCCGGGGTATATGTGCGAAAGGAAATTTCGAGGTAGACATGATATGGGAGAACGGACTTTTGAAGGAAGCGACTATCCTGTCAAAGTCGGGTGAAAGATGTATTGTGAAATATGCCGGCAAGACTTTGTCTTTTAAAACTGTAAAAGGACATAGTTATCAACTAAAGTATGATAGCGTGAAGGGGGAATTGCTAAAACGCTGACAGAAAAATGATTGTTACTTATTTGAAACTCTTTTATACATTTGCGAAAATTGGTATGTTCACCATTGGAGGTGGATATGCCATGATTCCGTTGATAGAACGGGAGATAGTCAAGAAAAAGTGGATGAGTAAAGAGGAATTTATGGAAATGTTTGCCTTGACCCAGTCATTGCCCGGTGTTTTCGCAGTAAACATATCTATTTTTGTAGGTTATAAACTTCATAAGGTGATTGGTAGCCTGGTGTGCGCACTGGCTACCATATTGCCTTCTTTTGTTATTATGATGTTGATTGCGATGTTCTTTGCCCGTTTTCAGGATAATGAGGTGATGATCCGTATCTTTAACGGAATACGGCCGGCAGTGGTGGCATTGATTTTATTCCCTTGCATATCTGCGGTTAGGGCATTGAAGCTGAAATATATACAGTTGATAGCCCCCCTCATTGCTACTGTGTTGATCTGGCAATTCGGACTTTCTCCTATTTATGTAGTATTGGCGGGAATTGCGGGCGGACTGGTTTATATTTTATGGTTGAAAGATAAGATTAAAGATATAAAGGCATGATATATTTACAATTACTTTGGGTGTATCTGAAGATAGGTACGTTTGGCTTCGGAGGTGGCTATGCTATGCTTTCCCTTATTCAACACGAAATTGTGGATATTCATCATTGGCTGACTCCCCAGCAATTTACGGATGTAGTGGCGATTTCGCAAATGACACCGGGTCCGATTGGAATTAATAGTGCTACTTACGTGGGATATGCAGTTACACAAAGTGTATGGGGAGCGGTGCTTGCTACTGTGGCAGTTTGTTTGCCTTCTTTTATTTTAGTATTGCTCATTTCTTATTTCTTTGCCAAATGTAAAGATAATAAGTATATCAAGGCGGCGATGTCGGGGCTGCTTCCTATGTCTGTGGCATTGATTGCTTCGGCAGCCTTACTGATGATGAACAAAGATAACTTTATTGATTATAAAAGTATTGGGATTTTTGCCGGTGCTTTTCTGATTACATGGAAATGGGAGCTACATCCTATTCTGCTGATCTGTCTTGCTGGTGTAGTGGGAGTGTTGTTGTATTAAAAAAGCTTATTAAAAAGTTCTTTATTACTAGTCTATTCTTTCTTTGTCTATTTTTGTGAAGTTGGATAAAAATCATACTATGGTATATTTGGACGCTGATAAACAGACTTATGCGGATTTGAACGTTACAGGGAATGTGTATGGTGAGCAGGCGCTTTGTTCTTTGTTTTTAAAAGCAGAAACGAAGAAAGGAAAGTCGCTGATGCTGGATTGGATTATGCATCCGTTGAGTGATTGGGAAGAGATTTGTAAACGTCAGGAAGCTATCGCCTGGGATTTCTTGCCGGAGCTTCCTTTAAATGAGGAAGAGCTGGACTTTATTGAATATTATCTGGAATATCGCGAACAGATAAGGGGAGCAAATATATTACTTTCATGTGCGACGATTATTGATCGTCTTGTACGATATGATCCGAACCGGTATGTGGTTTCCCGGGGAGTGAAATTGGTTTTTCTCATGTTGCACCGTTTGGAGAAATGGACTATTGCCGCAGGGGGGAATATGCCACAACTTTTAAAAGAAACAGCTGATAAGGTACAGGAACTTTTGCATGGAAGTGAATTAGAGGAAGTTCTGCAACAAACTTTAGATGAAAAGGCACGCTTGTCGAATTATACCATAGATAAATATGATTATTTATTTCGTTGTACACGGTTATTGTCCATAAGGGAGTTGTTGTCTGTTGTCTACATGTTTGATGTTTGCAGGACGGCGCATCGGGTAGCGAAGGCAAAGAATTTCTGTTTCACTCCGACCATGGTGCAGACAATGGAGTTCTCTGTTGAAGGTATTGTACATCCTTTTGTGGAAAATGCGCAAAAGAATAATTGGGAAATGTCCTGTGGGAATATATGTCTTTTTACAGGTTCCAACATGGCGGGAAAATCGACAATTTTGAAGGCTTTGGCGCTGGCTGTCTGGTTAGCTCATTGCGGTCTGCCCGTTCCGGTTAAGTCAATGATTTGTCCTGTTTATGAGGGGATATATACATCTATCAACTTGCCTGATTCTTTGCGGGACGGGCGAAGTCATTTTATGGCGGAAGTGCTTCGTATTAAGGAAGTTCTACAAAAGGCGGGAACCGGAAAGAAATGTCTGGTCATTCTGGATGAGATGTTTCGGGGGACTAATGCTAAAGATGCATTTGAGGCTTCCGTTGCGGTAAATGAATTATTGAAGGAATATTCCAATTGTCATTTTCTTATTTCGACCCATATTCTGGAATATGCAAAGGCATTTGAACTAGATCCTTTCTGTTGTTTCTATTATATGGAAGCGGAAATCAAAGATGATAATTTTGTATGTCCACATCGGTTGCAGAAAGGTATTTCAGAAGCTAGAGTCGGCTATTGGGTTGTGCGGAAGTTACTGAATATGGCTGAGTTGAAAAAATAAGAAAAGCCCGCTAAAGATTCTTCTCCGACGGGCTTTCTTGTTTTATCTGAAGTGAATTGTTTTAGATCTTGTTCGCACGTTTGCGCTCTATTTCGTCCAAAATGACTTTACGCATACGCATTGCTTTCGGGGTTACTTCTACATATTCGTCTTCCTTGATGTACTCCAATGCTTCTTCGAGTGAGAACTGAACGGGAGGAATCAGACGAACTTTATCGTCCGAACCGGAAGCACGCATATTGGTCAACTTCTTTGATTTGGTAACGTTGATAACCAAGTCGTTGTCGTGAGAGTGCTCACCTACCACCTGTCCTGCATAGACTTCATCTTGCGGGAAGATAAAGAATTTACCGCGATCTTGCAATTTGTCGATAGCATAAGCAAAAGCGGTTCCGCTTTCCATGGCAATCATAGAACCATTGGTACGACGTTCGATTTCTCCTTTGTATGGCTGGTATTCTTTAAAACGGTGTGCCATAATAGCTTCACCGGCAGAGGCGGTCAGCACATTGGTACGAAGACCAATGATCCCACGTGAAGGCATATCAAATTCGAGATTGATACGTTCGCCCGTATTTTCCATTTTGACCATTTCACCTTTACGGCGGGTTACCATATCAATAATCTTACTGGAATATTCTTCCGGTACGTTGATTGTCAGTTCTTCAATCGGTTCGCATTTTACACCGTCTATTTCTCTGTAGATAACCTGTGGCTGACCTACCTGCAATTCGTATCCTTCGCGGCGCATTGTTTCAATCAGTACGGAAAGGTGAAGTACACCACGGCCGGAAACAATCCATTTACCATCCTCTTCACTCTTCTTTACGCGAAGAGCCAGATTCTTGTCGAGTTCCCTCATCAAACGGTCATGGATGTGGCGTGAAGTTACAAACTTGCCGTCTTTTCCGAAGAACGGAGAGTCGTTGATAGCAAATAACATACTCATTGTCGGCTCGTCGATTGCAATAGGTGGCAATGCCTCCGGATTTTCGAAGTCACAAACAGTATCTCCGATTTCAAATCCGTCGATACCTACCAATGCACAAATATCTCCAGAAGAAACTTCACTTGTTTTCACACGGCCTAGACCTTCGAATACATGAAGTTCTTTAATTTTACTTTTAAGCATATCACCGTTGCGCTTTACAAGCGTTACGTTCATACCTTCTTTTAATGTACCGCGATGCACACGACCTACGGCGATACGTCCGGTATAAGAAGAATAATCCAGAGAAGTAATCAACATCTGCGGAGTACCTTCTAACTGTGTCGGAGCCGGAATGTTCTCGATGATACAATCCAGTAGCGGAGTGATCGTTTCAGTCGGCTTCTGCCAATCGGTGCTCATCCAGTTGTTCTTGGCAGAACCATAGATAACGGGGAAATCCAATTGATCTTCCGTAGCGTTGAGGCTGAACATCAAGTCGAATACCATTTCGTATACTTCTTCCGGACGGCAGTTCGGCTTATCTACCTTATTAACTACTACAATCGGTTTCAAACCAATTTCCAATGCTTTTTGCAGCACGAAACGAGTCTGGGGCATCGGACCTTCAAATGCGTCGACCAGCAGAATACAACCATCGGCCATATTCAATACGCGTTCAACTTCACCACCGAAGTCACTGTGTCCCGGAGTATCAATAATATTAATTTTAGTACCGTTGTAGTTAATGGAAACGTTCTTGGAAAGAATCGTTATACCACGTTCGCGCTCCAAGTCGTTGTTATCCAAGATAAGTTCACCACTATTTTGATTGTTGCGGAACAAATTTCCGGCCAACAGCATTTTGTCAACCAGCGTTGTTTTCCCATGGTCAACATGGGCAATGATTGCAATGTTTC
>USPQ01000057.1 GCA_900556625.1 uncultured Bacteroides sp.
GCAGCGATTATTTATAATATTTAAGTTTTAGCACTATGGAGGACCAGAACTATACGATTAAAGACATAGCCCGTATGGCAGGCGTTTCTGCCGGAACGGTGGACAGGGTATTGCACAATCGCGGTGACGTATCTCCTAAGAGCAAAGCTAAGGTTCAGAAGGTGCTGGATGAAATTCATTATCAGCCCAATGTTTTTGCTATCGGACTGGCTGCTAAAAAGAAATATTCTTTCGTTTGCTTAATTCCTTATTATATAGAGCACGATTATTGGCATTCCGTAGTGGGTGGCATTGAGCGTGCCCGGCAAGAGTTGCGTCCTTTCAATGTGAGCGTGGATTATCTGTGTTACCATCACGGAGATGAAGCCAGCTATCAGGAAGCCTGTCGTTCTATCAAGGAAAGCAATGTGGATGCGGTGTTGATTGCTCCCAATTTCCGGGAAGAAACCTTATCATTGACGGGCTATCTGCGAGAGAATGGGATAGCGTATGCTTTCGTCGATTTCAATATGGAAGAAATGAATGCATTAACCTATATCGGACAAGATTCGTATAAGAGCGGATACATTGCGGCTAAGATATTGATGCGTAATTATTCGGTGGGAGAAGGACAGGAACTGGTACTGTTTTTAAGTAATAACAAGGATAACCCTGCTGAAATACAGATGCAGCGCCGTCTGGAAGGTTTTATGCAGTATATCACTGAGGAATACGATAGTCTGGTGATTCATGAAGTAGTATTGAATAAGTCCAATCAAGAAAATAACTGTCGGACGCTGGACCGGTTCTTTGAGACGTACCCGAAGGCTGTACTCGGAGTTGTGTTCAATTCCAGAGTATATCAGTTGGGAGAATATCTCCGTCATGCAGGGCGTAGCATGAAAGGATTGATAGGATATGACCTCCTGAAAGCAAATGTAGAGTTGCTGAAATCGGGGAATGTACATTATTTGATCGGACAGCGGCCGGGATTGCAAGGTTATTGCGGTGTGAAAGCTTTGTGTGATCATGTCGTGTTCAAGAAAAATATCGATCCTGTGAAATATATGCCTATTGATATCCTGATTAAAGAAAACATCGATTTTTATTTTGAATTAGTATAATATCAACTTTATAAATTACAACTAACATGAAAGTATTAAACAAAGAAACTGCTCCTAAGGCACACCGTCCGGAGCGTATTATTCAATTTGGTGAAGGTAACTTTTTACGTGCTTTTGTAGATTGGATTATCTATAACATGAACCAGAAAACAGATTTCGACAGTAGTGTTGTAGTGGTTCAGCCCATTGACAAAGGTATGGTCGATATGCTGAATACGCAGGACGATCTTTATCATGTCAATCTTCAAGGATTGGATAAAGGAGAAGTGGTTAACAGCTTGACAATGATTGATGTAATCAGCCGTGCATTGAACCCTTATACTCAAAATGACGAATTCATGAAACTGGCGGAACAACCGGAAATGCGTTTCGTTATTTCAAATACTACAGAAGCCGGTATTGCCTTTGATCCGACTTGCAAACTAGAGGATGCTCCCGCTTCTTCTTATCCGGGTAAACTGACTCAGTTGTTATATCATCGTTTTAAGACATTCAATGGCGACAAGACAAAAGGCCTGATTATCTTCCCTTGCGAACTTATTTTCTTGAATGGTCACAAACTGAAAGAAACGATCTATCAATACATTGAGTTGTGGAATTTGGGCGAAGAATTTAAGACTTGGTTTGAAGAAGCCTGTGGTGTATATGCTACGTTGGTAGACCGTATAGTTCCGGGATTCCCCCGCAAGGATATTGCAGCTATCAAAGAAAAACTGCAATATGACGATAACTTGGTGGTCCAGGCTGAAATCTTCCATTTGTGGGTTATTGAGGCTCCGCAGGAGATTGCCAAAGAATTCCCGGCCGACAAGGCAGGCTTGAACGTATTGTTTGTACCGTCGGAAGCTCCATACCATGAACGTAAGGTTACTTTGCTGAATGGGCCGCATACCGTTCTTTCTCCGGTTGCTTATTTGTCCGGTGTGAATATTGTTCGTGACGCTTGCCAGCATGAAGTAATTGGAAAATATGTCCATAAGGTGATGTTTGACGAGTTGATGGAAACTTTGAACCTGCCGAAAGATGAATTGGAGAAATTTGCAAATGATGTTTTGGAGCGTTTCAATAATCCGTTTGTAGACCATGCGGTAACAAGCATTATGCTGAATTCTTTCCCGAAATATGAGACTCGTGATCTGCCGGGATTGAAAACTTATCTGGAACGTAAAGGTGAGCTTCCGAAAGGACTTGTACTTGGTTTGGCAGCTATCATTACTTATTATAAGGGTGGCGTACGTGCGGATGGCGCTGAGATTGTGCCGAACGACGCTCCTGAAATCATGAATCTGCTGAAAGAACTGTGGGCTACTGGTTGCACAAAGAAAGTAGCCGAAGGTGTTCTGGGCGCAGAATTTATCTGGGGTGAAGATTTGAATAAAATTCCGGGATTGACGGAAGCTGTAAAAGCTGATTTGGATTCTATTCAAGAAAAGGGAATGCTTGAAACTGTGAAGGGTATTCTTTGATTTAGATATCGGAGATAGGCCGAATAGTTGAATTTAACTGAGTTTGGTTTTTCATTCAAGAGGGTGTCTTGATAATCTTATGGCTATTGGGATACCCTTTGCTTTTTGCCTGTTTATTTGTGTAAATATTTAAGCAGCCTTGCTGTCATGAATATTGGCTACTGTAACCATCACTGCAATAAGGAAGCCATTCTTGTCTACAACAATATGGGTTTGACGCCTTTCACTTTTTTATTGCCGTCAACTCCGCTCTACCCGGTACTATTTTGGAAAAACATCTGTGCACCTGTATCCTTATATCTGATTATCTTATGACCATAAACATATAAAATGAAAACTCATGGATGGTATTGAACTAAAAGTGGCTGATGAAAAGCAAGAGCTATAATAGAATCG
Source organism: uncultured Bacteroides sp. (assembly GCA_900556625.1). Classification (GTDB taxonomy): domain Bacteria; phylum Bacteroidota; class Bacteroidia; order Bacteroidales; family Bacteroidaceae; genus Bacteroides. The sequence goes on from USPQ01000057.1 coordinate 2,966, forward strand.
TCAAAATTTATGTATATCCCCACTAAAAATCTACTGACCCTTTATTTATCAAAGCGGCACGGCAATTGTTTTTACCGGACGATGCAAAAATATGTACCAAAATGAATATAAATTTATTCGGCAGTGTGCAAGATAAAGGTAGTAGCTCCAATAGTCACGATAGCACCATCTTCGATACGGATACGGTCTTTATCTCCCAAGATTTCATTCATAAGGAATGTGCCCGTAAGACTGGGGGCATCTCGAAGTGTATAGATTAGTTTTCCTTGCTTATTGCGCTTGATATTGATAATGCAGTGGCGGCGGTCCATGCTCATGTCTCCGCTTTCAATGGGAGTATTGATGACTGTTCCTACACAACGCCGTCCTATCACGTTGTCACCCTCTTGTAGTGGAAGTACTTGTTTGAATCCGAATATATTCTCAATTACTGTGATATATCCGAATTCTTCTTTATGGGATTCTGCCTCTTCTTCCAGATTCTCTTCTTTCCGGAGAGCTTTGACTTTACTTTTTCCAAGCCGGATACTGAATTGCTTGCCGCAATGCTCGCATACAAATACAAGTGACTGACCTTCACTATACTTGGTTTCATCAAAATAAAGGTAATTCTCACATTTGGGACAAAGAACTCGTTTCATGCTTTTTAAAAGGGATTTTTATTTTGCCAGTAACCAGGCATTCTTGTAAGTTTCGTTTTTTCTAAGCTCCAACAACTGTTTCGTCGCTTCTTCACGGTTGCTGAATGAGCGGATACTGACACGTACTTTACCATCGGTATTCAGCGCTTTTGCTTCCGCAAATCCTTTGGCATTTAACCGGTTTGCCATAGCTTCCGCATCTTTAAGGCTGATACCTCCCGCTACTATAATATGGTAAGGGTGATTCGTATTAGCTTGTGGCTTTACCGATGGCGCAGGAACTGTTTGCGGTTTCGCCACTTTAACTTCTTTCACAGCAATGGGCTTTGATGTTTTAGCTTTCTTGGCTCTCTGTGGTTTCACATCGTTCTTTACCGGAACAGGAGTCATTGCAACCGACTGTTCTTCTATTTGTTCAAAAAGCTCGTTAGGTAACAACTGTGCGTAATTGTTCTTCTGAACGTAGGTATTCTCTACCGGAGTGGAAAAAGCGAAGAACAACACAATGGCGGCAATCATAGCTGCTGCATTGCGGAGGAATGTACGGTTGATACTGATTTCATAAGTTTTCTTTTCTTTCTCCGGATTGAGTGGTATTAACACTCTTTCCTTTTGTGGCAAGGCGGCAAGCTCGTGCATCTCAAAAGAATCCAATCCGTATAAAGAAGGAGTGGTTAGCTTATAATCGTACGGAATGAACTCGTAATTGCCATAAATATTATAATGGATTTCACCGATATTCTCCAGATGGGCTTTGCCTTCTTCATGAAGAAGGGAGATGAATTCGTTTACCTCTTTTTCTACTATGCGGCTGGCGTCAGCGAAACTAGTGTCGTAAACGGCCATATATGATTGCACCAACACTCCGTCATTCAGTTTCAGTTGCGGATTGAATCCTATCGTACGGGTAGGAGGTAAGAAAAGACTTTCTTCTTTTACATGAGTTGCAGGTGCGTAATGTGCAACGAATCCACCAAATCCCGGAACGATGACGCAGTCGTTTTCCAGCAATAAAACCTCTATATGTTGTGCTAATTCAATCATGTGTGCAAAATTAAGAGATAAATTGAATATATCCCAGAAAACTACGAAAAAATCACTACTTTTGCATCGTTTTATTTATAACCATCGACAATGAACTATATACAGACAGAAATAGACGGAGTATGGCTGATAGAGCCTAAAGTTTTCTCCGACGAACGTGGCTACTTTATGGAAGCTTTTAAGAAAGAGGAGTTTGAGGCTAATATCGGTCCTGTTGATTTTGTACAGGATAATGAATCCAAATCTTCCTTTGGGGTATTACGCGGATTGCATTATCAGAAAGGCGAACATAGCCAGGCTAAACTGGTTCGTGTTATCAAAGGAGAAGTGTTGGATGTTGCTGTGGATTTGCGCAAATCATCGCCTACGTTCGGAAAGCATGTGTGTGTTTTGTTGAGCGAAGAGAATAAGAGACAGTTTTTCATTCCACGTGGTTTTGCGCATGGATTTGCCGTATTGAGCGACGAAGCCATTTTCACATACAAGGTAGATAATAAGTATGCTCCGCAAAGTGAGGCTTCCATTATATATAATGATGCTACATTGGGTATAGACTGGCCGCTTGCCGAGTCGCAGATGTTGCTATCTCCTAAAGACAAGGAGGGAACGGCTTTCAAAGATGCGGTGTATTTTGAATAACTTCTGAATAGACAATAAATAAAGATATGAAAATAGCAATTGTAGGAACCGGATATGTAGGTCTGGTGACAGGTACATGCTTTGCTGAAATTGGCGTGGATGTGACTTGCGTAGATACTAACAGTGAGAAAATCGAATCTTTGAAAAAGGGTATCATTCCTATTTATGAAAATGGATTGGAAGAGATGGTACTTCGCAATATGAAAGCGAAACGATTGAAGTTTACTACCTCACTGGAGAGTTGCCTCGATGATGTGGAAGTAGTATTCAGTGCTGTCGGTACGCCTCCGGATGAGGACGGCAGCGCCGATCTGAAATATGTGTTGGAGGTAGCCCGGACTATCGGTCGCAATATGAAACAATATAAATTGGTTGTTACCAAGAGTACGGTTCCGGTGGGTACTGCCGGCAAGGTTCGTGCGGTTATTCAAGAGGAGTTGGATAAGAGAGGGGTGAATATCCATTTTGATGTGGCTTCAAATCCGGAATTTCTAAAGGAAGGAAATGCGATCAGCGACTTTATGAGTCCGGACCGTGTAGTAGTGGGAGTGGAGTCGGAACGTGCGCAGAAACTGATGTCGAAGCTGTATAAACCGTTCTTGCTAAATAACTTCCGCGTTATCTTTATGGATATCCCGTCAGCGGAGATGACTAAATATGCGGCAAATTCAATGTTGGCAACCCGCATCAGTTTTATGAATGACATAGCAAACTTGTGCGAGATTGTGGGTGCCGACGTGAATATGGTACGTAGCGGAATCGGTTCGGATACGCGCATCGGACGTAAATTCTTGTATCCGGGAATCGGCTATGGTGGTTCTTGTTTCCCGAAAGATGTGAAAGCCCTTATCAAAACGGCAGAACAGAATGGATATAAAATGCGGGTGCTCAGTGCTGTGGAAGAGGTAAACGAGCAACAGAAAAGTGTTCTGTTTGAAAAGTTGGTGAAGCATTTTAATGGTGACCTGAAAGGAAAAACGGTTGCTTTGTGGGGGCTGGCTTTCAAACCGGAGACTGATGATATGCGTGAAGCTCCGGCTTTGATCCTGATTGATAAGCTGTTGAAGGCTGGCTGTCAGGTACGTGCGTACGATTCTGCTGCCATGCAGGAGTGCAAGCGTAGGATCGGAGATACAATCTATTATGCTTGCGATATGTATGATGCGGTGCTTGATGCGGATGCGCTGATGTTGGTTACCGAATGGAAGGAATTCCGTCTGCCCTCATGGGCTGTCATAAAGAAAACGATGGCACAGCAGGTTGTATTGGACGGACGTAACATTTACGATAAGAAAGAGATGGAAGAACTCGGATTCGTTTACTATTGCATTGGTAAATGAAAAAATAAGAGTATCTTTATGCAAAACTGGAACAAATGATGAAATATGTAGTGCTATCGTTGATGGTGATTTTTTCTGCGTCATGTGGCGGCAATAAAAATCCAAATTTTCTTGAACTGGAGGAAGAGGATATAGCTGCTAAGGAACTGTTGCAGGGAATTTGGCTGGACGATGAAACGGAGAGTCCGTTGATGCGGGTAGAGGGGGATACGATCTATTATGCAGATAGCCAAAGTGCTCCGATTACATTTAAGGTTATGCGGGATACGCTTTACACGTATGGAAATGATACGGCTTACTACAAGATAGATAAGCAGGCGGAACATATATTCTGGTTTCATTCCATTACGGACAACATAATCAAACTGCATAAATCTGAGGATCCGAATGATTCGTTGTCATTTGTTCGTCGTGAAGTGGTTATACCGACTTATACGGAAGTGACAAAACGGGATAGTGTGGTGACATACAATGGCACTCGCTATCGCGCTTATGTATATATTAATCCTACCAAAATTAGAGTTGTCAAGACGACTTATTCCGAAGACGGGATTAGCATGGACAATGTGTATTACGACAATGTGATGCACATTTGTGTGTACGAAGGCAAGAAAAGTTTGTTTGCCAGTGATGTGACCAAGCAGATGTTTGCTCAGGTTGTTCCTGCTGATTTCCTGTCGCAGGCTATTCTATCTGATACGAAGTTTGTAAAAGTAGACCGGAATGGTTTTCATTATCAAGCAGTTTTAGCCATTCCGGAAAGTTCTGTATATAGCATTGCGGAGATAGAAGTGGGTTTCGATGGTAAACTGACTATCACTTCCACTAAATAAAAAATGCTGTTCTAATTTTGTTGTCTGGGAGAGGGGCGGTTCTTACTTTTGTTGTTATTGCCGTTTTTCCCCCGAAAATTTCTTCCTTTAGGGTTGCTGCCGTACTTGCTTTTGCTGAAAGAGCGTGGCTTGTATTCCGGAGCTTCCCCTAATTCTGCCGGGATGGGAATTTTATAAATATCTTTTTCCAGGAAATTCTCAATGCTCTTGAAATTACTCTGCTCTTTTTCGCTGACAAATGTAAGCGCTACTCCATCGTTATTGGCACGTGCCGTACGCCCGATGCGGTGCACATAATCTTCACTGTCGTGAGGGACGTCGAAGTTGATAACCAGACGAATATCATCAATGTCAATGCCGCGTGCCACAATATCTGTCGCTACCAGTATATTAACTCGCCCGGCTTTAAATTCGTGCATTACTGTTTCCCGTTGGGCCTGCTCAAGATCCGAGTGCATTTCTCCTACATTCAATTTCATCGCCATCAAAGCCTTAGCGACTTCTTTAACTTTGATTTTTGAAGATGCGAAGATGATGACACGTTCGGGAACCTCGTCGGCGAAAAGGCTACGTATAATTCCCAATTTTTGGTTTTCGTAGCAAACGTAAGCAGCCTGGATAATCTTTTCGGCCGGTTTTGAGACAGCCAGTTTTATTTCTGACGGATTATTCAGGATTGTATTTGCCAATTGCTGTATTTTGGCAGGCATAGTTGCAGAGAACATGACAGTCTGCCGTTCTTTAGGCAGGTATTTCACTATTTGCATGATGTCGTCATAGAATCCCATGTCGAGCATTCGGTCTGCTTCGTCCAAAATGAAATAAGAAACTTTGGAGAGGTCTACATATCCGAGACTCAGATGGGCGATCAGACGTCCCGGAGTCGCAATAACAACATCAGCTCCTAATGTAAGTCCTTTTTTCTGTTGTTCGAACAGAATGCCGTCATTACCGCCATATACAGCGACGCTTGATACCGGCATAAAATAGGAGAATCCTTCCATCTGTTGGTCGATCTGCTGAGCCAGTTCCCGGGTAGGGGACATGATAATGCAGTTGATCGCATCTTCCGGATGGTTTCCTTCGGATAGTTTATTTAATACAGGGAGCAGAAAAGCTGCGGTTTTACCCGTACCTGTCTGCGCTACTGCTATCAGATCTTTACCTTCAAGTATAATTGGAATTGCTTGTTCCTGAATAGGTGTGCATTCGTCAAATCGCATGGCGTCAAGCGCCTCAAGCACATTCGCGTTTAATTGTAGTTCGGAAAACTTCATTCTGTTATTTTATTTGTCCGCAAAGATAATTTATTTTTCGGTCTAATTACATATTCAAATAAGAATCTTTGAATCCAAGAAAATAGAGCACCCCATCAAGTCCGATGGTATTGATAGACTGTTTGGCATTTGCTACTACTTTGGGTTTGGCATGGAATGCTATTCCCAATCCGGCAATTCCCAGCATGGGGAGGTCATTGGCTCCGTCACCTACAGCAATGGTTTGCGCAATATCTACTTTTTCTACTTGGGCAATTAAACGGAGTAGTTCGGCTTTGCGCTTTCCGTCTACCACATCTCCCAAATAACGTCCGGTGAGCTTTCCATCAATAATTTCCAGCTCATTCGCATATACATAGTCTATACCATACTTCTTTTGCAGGTGTTGGCCGAAATAGGTGAAACCTCCCGACAGAATTGCTATTTTGTAGCCATACTTTTTCAATACATACATTAGTCTGTCTACTCCTTCTGTGATAGGCAAGTTTTCTGCAATCTCCTGCATGACGGATTCATCGAGTCCTTTCAATAGGGCTACGCGGCGGGTAAAGCTTTCGGTAAAGTCTATTTCGCCACGCATGGCGCTTTCCGTAATGGCCTTTACCTCATCGCCTACGCCGGCGCGGATGGCGAGCTCATCAATAACTTCGGTTTCAATAAGTGTGGAATCCATATCAAAGCAGATCAGACGGCGCATACGTCGATACATATTATCCAACTGAAAAGAAAAGTCCATCTCCAGTTCGCTGGCTAACTTCATCAGGCTTTCTTGCATGGCGATGCGGTCTTTGGGAGTACCTCTCACTGAGAATTCTATGCAAGCGCGTGTGCGTGCATCCGTATCGCATTCATCCAAAGGGATTCTACCCGTCAGGCGCTTGATTGCATCGATATTCATTCCTTGCTCTGCCAATACGCTGGTGGCTGCCGATATTTGACGCGCAGACAGTTTACGGCCAAGCACCGTCAAGATATAACGGTTCTTGCCTTGCATACCTACCCAATTGTCGTATTGCTCGGTTGTAATTGGTTCGAACCGGATGGTTACTCCCAAAGAGGAAGCTTTGAATAATAATTCCTTCATGATAAATCCGGAATGTCTTTCTTCACTCTTGAAAAGAATACCTAGTGATAGTGTATTATGAATATCCGCCTGCCCGATATCGAGGATAGTAGCATCGTATTTAGCTAATATTTCGGTCACGGATGAGGTAAGCCCCGGACGATCTTCGCCGGTAACTCGAATCAGAATCAATTCAGTACTTGATGGTTGCATAAGAAATAGACTTTTATCCTGCAAAAGTAGAGAAAAAAGTTCGTTTTTATGCTAAATAACATAAAAAGTTATACATGAAAAGTGAGATTTTTGCTTATTCTTTTGGAAGTTAATTTGATAATTACTTACCTTTGCACCCGGTTTCAAAAATAAAGGCTCTGATAATCAGCGGATTCCTCTTCGCCTGATGCCTGAAAAGACAACGTTTCGGGAAGAAACCACTGTTTAAGGACAGTCCCGGATAGTATTAACTAAAACCGAATTACATGAGACATGTAAAATGGATTTTTGTTGTATTACTGATTTGTTCCTTGACCGCTTTCGTTGAGAAAGACAAACCTACCGGAGGTTTGAGTGAGGGTGATGTAGCCCCAGATTTTAAAATCGAATCTACATCGGAAGAGCAACCTGCCTTTAAGTTGGGAAATTTGAAAGGAAAGTATGTGTTGCTAAGTTTTTGGGCAAGTTATGACGCGCAATCCCGGATGCAAAACGTAAGTTTAAGCAATGCGCTTCGTTCTTCTCATAATGTGGAAATGGTTTCTATTTCGTTTGACGAATATCAGTCGATTTTTAAGGAAACCGTTCGTCAGGACCAAATAGTTACGCCCACTTGTTTCGTGGAAACAGAAGGCGAGGACTCCGGATTATTTAAGAAATACCGTTTGAACCGGGGGTTCACTAACTATTTATTGGATGGAAATGGTGTAATTATAGCCAAAAACATCTCTGCTGCAGATCTTTCTGCTTATGTAAAGGAGATTGGTTGACAATGTAGAATAGACAAAAGAGGAAATGGATACAACAAAAAAGTTCCGCCTATACTTGCTGTTTGGTAAGAATAGGCGGAACTTCTATTTAAGAGAATCTTATCATCTACTTCGGTGCCTTTTGATACAGGAAGAAGGCGATACCTGCATAAAGAATATTGGGAATCCAGACTGCAATCACAGGAGGTACATTACCGTTGATGGCAAATGTAGAAGTAATTGTCTGGAATAAGATATATGAGAAGCTCAGTCCCAGTCCGATACCCAAGTGGAGACCCATACCTCCTTTGGTCTTTCGTGACGAAAGAGAAACACCGATAATTGTCAGGATGAAAGAGGCGAACGACATGGCGATTCGTTTATGATATTCAATTTCAAACTCTTTGATATTGGCAAATCCTCTTCGTTTTTGTTTCTCAATATAGTCACTCAATTGAGGGCTGGTGAGCATTTCCTGTTGATTCTTCATGATAAGGAAGTCGGACGGTTCCATATTGATAATCGAGTCTATCCGGTCTCCTTTGGTGATTTTTTCTTTCAAGCCGTCCAACTCGCGTATCATGTAGTCATGAATTGTCCATTTATGAACGGTGGTTGTATCATACGTTACACGACGTGCTGTCAAGTGAGAAACCAGTTTCTTGTCGACGAATTTATCCAACGAGAAACGGTTGCCTGTTTTCATGGCATTATTATAATTGTCAATGTATGCAATGACACCGCTATCCACTTCCAGCTGTACGTTGCGTGCCGTATTCTGTTTCTTGGGTTTGATATACCGGTCTTCAAAGTTCAGGCGGGTGACGCTTCCTTTAGGGATTACGTACGAACTTAGCATAAAGGTCGTTAATGCGATAATGGCCGCAGAAATCATATAAGGACGCATCATTCTCTTGAAACTCATTCCGGTGGAGAACATGGCGATAATCTCTGAGTTCTCCGCTAGTTTTGAAGTAAAGAAAATGACGGCAATGAACACGAACAACGGACTGAACAGATTGGAGAAGTAGGGGATAAAGTTCATGTAGTATTCGAAAATGATTTTACTCCATGGCGCTTCATGTTCCATCAGTTTATCCATCTTCTCGTTAAAGTCGAATACTACTGCAATAGAAATGATCAATGCAATAGCAAATACGTATGTTCCCAAGAATTTCTTGATGATATACCAGTCCAGCCGCTTTATGAATCGATTGCTTTTCATTCCTTATAATCTAGTTGATACTTTTCTGACCATCATCGGTTTCCAGGTTGAGAAATCTCCGGCGATAATATGTTTTCGTGCTTCGCCTGCCAGCCATAAATAAAATGCCAGATTATGTATAGAAGCAATTTGCATGGCCAACAGTTCTTGTGCATGGAAAAGATGGCGCAAATACGCTTTGCTGTACAGTGTGTCTACATAGGAAGCACCGTCCGCCTCAATGGGAGAGAAATCCGTTTCCCATTTTTTGTTTCGCATATTGATGATACCGTCTTTGGTAAACAGCATTCCATTTCGTCCGTTGCGTGTAGGCATTACGCAGTCGAACATATCTACGCCGCGTTCTATCCCTTCAAGGATATTGACAGGAGTACCGACGCCCATCAAATAACGGGGCTTGTCTTTAGGCAGAATCTCGTTGACAATTTCGATCATCTCATACATCTTATCGACGGGTTCGCCTACTGCCAATCCGCCGATAGCATTTCCGTCCGCTCCTTTGGAAGCCACAAACTCCGCAGATTGTTTGCGCAGATCGGGGTAAACACATCCTTGCACAATAGGGAATAGCGACTGATTGTAGCCATACTTAGGTTCGGTTTCATTAAAACGTTGCATGCAGCGGTCGAGCCATCTGTGGGTCAGCCCTAACGACTTTTTAGCATACGCATAGTCTGAATCTCCGGGAGGGCATTCATCGAAAGCCATCATGATGTCCGCTCCGATGGTACGTTCTATATCCATCACTTTTTCCGGAGTGAAGATATGCTTGCTGCCATCAATATGTGAACGGAACTCGGCTCCTTCTTCACGGAGTTTCCGGATTCCGGCTAGCGAAAATACTTGAAAACCACCACTGTCTGTCAGCATGGGGCGATCAAAACCGTTGAAGCGATGCAAGCCGCCGGCTTTCTCGATAACATCCAATCCCGGACGTAAATAGAGATGATAAGTATTCCCTAGAATGATCTGTGCCTGGATGTCTTCTTTCAATTCTGTCAGATGCACCCCTTTGACAGTGCCCAATGTTCCCACCGGCATGAAGATAGGGGTTTGTATCTGCCCGTGGTCAGTGGTTATCAGACCGGCACGGGCATTACTTTTAGTGTCTGTATATTGTAACTCAAATGTCATTCCTGGCTGGGTTTCTTTACAGATAAATCAATGGCATCCGCTACTTTTTCATTGGTTAATGCAATGGCGAATACTTCTTTTATATCATTCACATAGTGGAAAGTCAATCCCTTCAAATACAGATCCTGAATTTCATCTATGTTCTTTTTATTCTCGGCGCTCATAATGATTTCTTTTATTCCGGCACGTTTGGCAGCAAGAATCTTTTCCTTGATTCCGCCAACCGGAAGAACCTTGCCGCGAAGGGTGATTTCTCCTGTCATAGCCAGGTTGGCTTTTACCTTTCGTTGTGTCAGAGCGGAAGCTAAAGAAGTGGCCATAGTGATACCTGCCGACGGACCGTCTTTCGGAATCGCCCCTTCCGGAACATGAATATGGATGTTCCAGTTTTCAAAGATGTCTTCGTCCAAGTCAAGGATAGAAGCGTGTGCCTTGATGTATTCAAGTGCCAGCATGGCAGATTCTTTCATCACATCTCCCAGATTACCGGTCAATGTAAGACGTCCGCCTTTACCACGACTCAAGCTCGTCTCAACAAATAGAATTTCACCTCCTACGGCTGTCCATGCCAGTCCGGTAACTACACCGGCATACTCATTGCCTTGATACTTGTCTCGTGTATATTCCGGTGCTCCCAAGAAATCGTATAGGTCAGCCGGTTTAATTTCCGTTTTAGCAAAATATCCGTCAGTTGCATATTGACGGGCTGATTTACGGAGAATCTTACCTATTTTCTTCTCTAATTCACGAACACCGCTTTCACGAGTGTACGATTCGATAATGGCTTCCAGCGTATCTTTGGGAAGTTTTATATCTGTCTTTTTAAGCCCGGTGGCTTCCAGTTCTTTCGGGACTAGATGTTTACGGGCAATTTCAATTTTCTCTTCTGTGATATATCCGCTGACTTCAATCAGTTCCATACGGTCGAGCAATGGACCGGGAATTGTATTCAGGTTATTAGCTGTTGCAATGAACAATACCTTTGAGAGATCATAGTCCACATCCAGGAAGTTGTCATGGAACGAAGTGTTTTGTTCCGGGTCGAGAACTTCCAATAATGCAGATGAAGGATCTCCTTGGCGGTCTGCACTGACTTTATCTATTTCATCCAAGATGAATACCGGATTAGAGGCTCCTGCTTTAATAAGGCTCTTGATAATCCGTCCCGGCATAGCGCCGATATATGTCTTACGATGTCCACGTATTTCCGCTTCGTCATGCACTCCTCCTAAAGACATACGCACGTATTTTCGTTTAAGGGCGGATGCGATGGACTTTCCGAGTGATGTCTTACCAACTCCCGGAGGGCCATATAAGCAGATAATCGGTGACTTCATGTCGTCTTTTAGCTTCAGCACAGCCAGATGTTCCAGAATGCGTTCTTTTACCTTCTCCAATCCGTAATGGTCTTTATTCAACGTCTTCTCTGCATTCTTAAGATTCAGATTGTCGGTTGTATAAATGCCCCATGGGAGGTTAAGCATTGTCTGCAGATAGTTAAGTTGTACGCTGTAGTCCGGTGACTGCGGATGGGTGCGTTCCAATTTAGCCAGCTCTTTCAGGAAAGTCTCTTTAACTTCCATATTCCAATGCATTTTCTCCGCTTTATTGCGCATTTCTTCAATTTCCTGCTCTTGACCGCCGCCACCTAATTCGTCTTGAATGGTTTTGATCTGCTGTTGCAAGAAATATTCACGCTGCTGCTGGTCAATATCTTCGCGAGCACGCATTTGGATGGAGGCTTTTATTTCGGCTAACTGCACTTCACGATTCAGAAGCTCCAATAAGTGATAAGTACGTTCGCGCAAAGACTTGATACTTAATAAATCTATCTTTTCGTCTTTTTTAAACGGGAGATTCGAGCAGATAAAGTTGATCAGGAACATCGGACTATTGATATTTTTAATGGCAAACGCAGAATCCTGATGCATTGCATCTGACGACTTGATGTAACGCATTGTCAGGTCTTTGCATGTTTCAACCAAAGCTTGGAACTCCTTATCGTCCTTACCAGGAATTTCTTCTTCCAAAATCTCAACCTCGCCTTTGAGATATGGATGTGTATCGGTAATACTTTTCAAACTTAGACGCTTCATACCTTGAAGTATGACGGTTGTCGTTTGATCCGGCATTTCCAATACCCGGACAATTCGTCCTACAGTACCTATGTTGTGCAAATCTTCCAATTTGGGGTCTTCCGTATGCGCAGCTCTTTGACACACTACTGCTATGTCTTTATGCTTTTTCTCAGCATCACGTATGAGCTTTAATGAAGACTTTCGGCCAGCCGTGATAGGCAGGAATACTCCGGGAAATAATACCATATTACGGAGGGGGAGAACCGGAAGAATTTCACCAGATTTTATGTTTACATCAAATGCATGTTCATCGTTACCATCATAGTCGGTAATTAACGAGAAACCGTTGTCACTGACATCTTCCAATAAGTATCTTTCTTTCATCTTTTCGTTTTAATTTAGTTTATGCCATGCAAATATGCATAAATTGTTTGCAAAGTTAATTGATTCTCTTTAATAATGAAGCACAGGTTTGAATAAAAACACAAAAACAATGCCAAAATGTAGGGTAATAAAGGGTAACTTCCATAATAATTATTTATTTTTGGCGGTACATAATAAATTAGTGGAATAAAACGGGTTTTAAGATCAGCGAATAATAAAATGTCGAATCCTTATTTTCAATTTAAGCAGTTTACAGTGTGGCATGACAAATGTGCTATGAAAGTTGGCACGGATGGAGTACTTTTAGGTGCCTGGACTTCGGTTCAAGGAGCGCGTCGGGTATTGGATGTAGGTACAGGAACAGGATTGGTTGCTCTGATGTTGGCTCAACGCAGTCCGGCAGATGTAAAAATTGTAGCATTGGAAGTAGATACGGCAGCTGTGGAGCAGGCTAAAGAAAATGTAGCTCGTTCTTTTTGGAAAGAACAGATAGAAGTGGTTCAGGCAGATTTTAATCAGTATCATTCTTCCGGTAAATTTGATGTGATTGTCTCAAATCCTCCTTATTTTGTAGGCTCACTTAAATGTCCGGATGTACAAAGGAATGCCGCGCGTCATGCCACTTCTTTGACTTATGAGGAACTATTGAAAGGAGTTGCCGGATTATTGGCTGAGGATGGGACTTTTACGGTTGTGATTCCGGCAGATGTGGCAGATAGGGTAAAGGGTATAGCTTCTATGTGGAATCTGTATGCAGCCCGCCAACTGAATGTGATAACTAAGCCCGGAGGTGTTCCAAAAAGAGTGTTGATCGCTTTTTCTTTTGATAATCGGGAGTGTGTGGTCGAAGAGCTGTTGACAGAAATAGCACGTCACAAATATAGCGAGGAATATATAATGTTGACTCGGGAGTATTATTTGAAGATGTAAAACAAATGAGGCTAATATTTATTGTATTAGCCTCATTTTATAATCTTCGATTTGTCTCTTTCGTCGGGGTAGCGGGATTCGAACCCACGACCCCCTGCTCCCAAAGCAGGTGCGCT
>USPQ01000058.1 GCA_900556625.1 uncultured Bacteroides sp.
TCAATTCGGGGTGTTTTTGTTGATAATTCCATGGGGCTAATTTATGATTGTTTTTTAGTTAGTATTTGTTTTACCCATCTATTGGCAGGCTTTTCAAAATAATAATAAGAAAGTAAGCTAAGCGCAATAGTGATGCAAAAAATGACGGGGACACTTATCATCCAATGTATGTGCCATTGATACAGAGTAGCCATTTGGAGGTATGTGAGTATAATAAATAAATGTATCAGATAGAAACTATAACTGATTTCTCCTCCTATCACTAAGACCCGATTGGATAGTAACCGGGATATATACCCTCTTTGTAAGGCAAAGATAAGTATCACCAAAGAAACGGGTAGCCAGTAGTAACAAGAATAGCGGTATACTTTGGGAATGTCTGCGGCACAAAAATAGAAAACAAAAAATAAAATGACTACTCCTATTTCTAATAGTGTTCCGGTGGAATAAGAAATCTTTTTGTTGAATATTGACCGATAAAACTGATAAAGTAAAACACCTACAAAAAAGTCCGGCAGGCGGGTGATTGGATTTACATACCAGTATGCTTTAATTTGTTCTTCAGCAGTCAGATGCATACCTGTCAGCATAATCAGCAGGCAGATGAAAAGAGTGATACATAGATTCCGTTTACTATTTAAGAAAGGAATGATGAGGGGGAAACAGAAATAAAATAACTGTTCGCAGCCCAGACTCCACGAAGGACTATTGAATGAGAAAAAATAATCTGCAGAAGGGAAGAACGGTTGCAATAAAAAAGTGGAAGCGGCGAAGTGTTTTATCCAGTCTGTCGTATCGTTGTATTGAACATACCCTCCTATGCATGCGGCAATTAATAGAGTAAGTAGATGGAGGGGGTAAATGCGGGCAATGCGTGCTACCCAAAAAGTACGTTTGGTGGTGATCTTTTCCAATAACTTTTCTTCATAATTATAGGCAATAATGAAGCCACTAAGGATGAAAAAAAAGCTGACTCCAACAAATCCTTCTTTAAAGAAGTGTGTGTCGAAGCTCGGATCCAGAACATAACAATGTGCCCCGAATACCATCAAGGCAAATAATATTCGTAAAGAAGTTAATGTGTTAATCACGATACTTATCAGTTTTTTTGTATTCGCTGACAAAAGTACTGTTTTCTTGTGATATAAAAATTCACATAGATTAAAAAGAATCAAGATTCAGACCGTAGGCGGCTAAGATGTTGGGGAGTCATGCCTAGAAAGGAGGCTATATATCCCAATTGGGCACGGTGAATGACATCGGGTTGCTCACGTAAAAGTTGTTCATAACGTTCTTTGGCCGGAAGATACAATCGGTTGATATGGTGAATATCCATGTACAACAAACATTCCTGATGAATGACACGTCCCCAGTTGGCAATTTCTATATTAGTTTCATAAATCTGATTTAAATCTTCAATACGTATGGCATATAGTTCACAATCTTCCAGTAATTCTACATATTCGTATCCCGGTTGATTATGATATAAATCTTTCATGGCAAAGGTAATATCACCTTCGCGTGAAAACCAGATCGTGATTTCTTCTCCGTCACGTAAACAATAGGACCTACAAAACCCTTTTTCAATAAAGTAGACGTGGCGGTCTAGTACTCCACCGTGTATCAGTAAATGTTTTTTAGGAAGCTCCATTTTCTTCATATAGCTGAAGAGTACTTCTAAAGAACTGTCGGATACCGGATAATACTGACGGATTCCTTTGATGATATTTTCCATGTTTGATTTATTCATTTGGATGCTCTATCCACCAATCAATCATCTTTCGGGCAAGACTAAGTTTTCTGGGAAGTTCGGGTAAATTGTCTCTTGTATAAAAGTCTCCCGAACTCAATTCTTCATCTTGGAGGTTGATTTCCCCTCCGGCATAATCAGCAATAAAGCCGACCATTAGTCCGCTGGGATAAGGCCAGGGCTGATTACCGAAATAAGTGATATTCTTTACATCCAGTCCGGTTTCTTCTTTCACTTCACGTGCTACACATTCTTCTAGCGTTTCTCCGGTTTCCAGAAATCCGGCAACGAGACTGTTGAATGTTCCTTTAAAATTGCGGGCGTGCACTAAGAGTAGTGAATCTTTTTTTCTCACTAATACAAGAATCGCTGTGGAAATGGAAGGATATACCTCCCGGCCACATTTCGGACAACGCTTCATGATAGATTCTTTCTGTTCCATAGGCGTGCCGCAGGCGGAACAAAAGCGGCTGTTTCTATCCCAATGCAGAATCTCATGTGCTTTTCCTGCTGTCTGATAATGAGACAAAGGAAGATATTCATAGGAGGCACGAAGCCCTATCATGATCCATTGCTCCGATTCTTCAATGGGAGAGGAGAGGGAGAAAGCCTTGCAGTTTCTCCCTTCCAGTGTAGTGATATTGTGTACGGTTGTTTTTTCTTTAATAACAATAGGAGAGCTTTCTCCACATGGGACGGTATATATACCATCCTCTTTTTTCTCAAGAAGCAGTTGGTCTTTGTAAAAGATAAACCACCATGATTGTGCTGTCTGATTCATTTTAATTCTAATTCTTGATCTTCGCGCTGCGAAGTTATAAAAAAACTAGATTGATATTTAGACTTATCAGATAAAATACAGGGCAACTGCACCAAAATTTGATTCATAACGGTACGTAAATGAACTATTTCACCACAGAGGACACGGAGGACACAGAGGCTATAATTGTCTATGAATTAGAACTTTGAAACCTCTGCGTCCTCCGTGTCCTCTGTGGTGAAAAGAATCAAAACTGTGCGGATATGAATTAAATTTTGGTGCGGTTGCCCTGGATAAAATATCAATAGACTAACTCAATAAAATGCATTGTTCGACACCAATTTCCTGAATAAAATAATTGTCGTGTGAGATTGCTATCACAGTACCTGCATAATTTTTGATAGTAGCAGTGATAATTTCAATACTTTGTATGTCCAAATTGTTGGTAGGTTCATCCAGGATAAACATATCAGGGGTATTGTTACTAATCATCAGACAGCAGAAAGCGAGACGCATTTTCTCACCACCACTAAGTTTCCGGCAGGATTTGTCCCATTCGGATGCAGGAAACAAGTAACGGTTTAGAATAATCTTTATTTCATGCTCCGGCAGATTCCGACTGTTGAAAGCGTAAGCCTGTTCAAGAATACTGTTCCGGTCGTCAATGATCGAATACTCTTGATTCAAATAGACATAGCTAAAGTCTGTACGTGTCAGGGTTCCTTCCTGTGGTTGAAGCTGGCCGGTGATTAATTTCAATAGAGTTGTTTTCCCGCTGCCGTTGGCTCCTTCTATGCGGAGGCGGTCTCCGCTCTTTAGTTGAAAGCTGACAGGAGCTTGCCAAAGCTGTTGTTTTGAGATACTATTTTCCTGAATATCATTGCTATTCGGATTGGGAAGACAACCTGTGTCAGACGAATTTATTTCATCATTTGTCAGAATATTATTGTTAATCGAATTGGAATGATAACTGAAATTAATCTCTTTTGCTGTCACTAATATTTTCCCGATATGAAGCGAGGAACTGTTGAAGTCGGTTTTTAATGCAGCAGTCGGAGAGAGCGAACCTCGAAGCTGGTTGCGCTCATCTGTTAACTTCTCGGCTTTTTCCTGATGAACGCCAGTCAGTTTACTAGTGCTCTTCTCGGATTTCCCTTGGAGTGCGTTCAATACAATGCGTGGAACTCCTTTTTTTATATTACTCTTTTCGCCGCGTACATTCTGTTTGTCCCTGCGTTCGGCCGTTTCGCGAGCCACTTTACGGGCAATACGTAGTGCCTTTTCTTTTTCTTCAATACGTTGTTGCAATGCTTCCTGCATCAGCGTTTTTTGTTCTTTGTAGAATTCGTAATTTCCGCCATAATAATTGATTTGATGCTTCTCTAGTTCGCAAATCTCGGGGAGAAGATTGAGCAGGGTACGGTCATGACTTACCACCAACAGGGTGGAACGATATTTCTCTACCCAGTCATATAAACGTTGTCTGCCGGAAGAATCGAGATGATTGGTCGGTTCATCCATAAGTATGACAGATGGATGATGAATGTCCATACCTGCCAGGAATACGCGGGTCTTTTCGCCGCCACTAAGCAGATTCATCGGGTAGGATAGCGTAAACTGTCCTAATCCCCATAAATCGAGAGCGGCGATGGAACGTTCTTCGATATTCCAGTCATCATTTAGAATGGTGAAATTCTCGTTTGAGACATCTCCTGTCAGGATAGCGTGCAGAGCTTGCTGTTTACGTTCAATTTGCAGAGCTTGTGCGATGGTCAGTGAATCATATTGCCCGAAATGTTGCGGGATATAATATAGGTCGTCCGGGCGGACAATGACACCGGAAGAGGGTGATAACTGTCCGGCAATAATTTGTAGCAAAGTAGACTTGCCACAACCATTGTTACCGACTAATCCCAATTTCTGCCCTTTACTGATGGCGAAATTGAGGTCACTGAATAATACTTCTTTATCCGGATGGATATAGCTGATTTGTTGGATACTGATAGACATGATGATCTATTGGGTTTGAGGTTGAAAATAGAGTGAAAAAAATCACAGGATAGGGGGAACGACAAACACAATACTGGCTAAACAACACGGATTTCGTGATGCTTAACAAAATAGAAAAAGCATATAAGAAAAGTGATGTTTACTTAGAAGTGTTGTCTTACTTAGTAATTCTCATTGTGGTAGGTATATAGTTTAACTTGGCTGCAAAGATAACACTTTCTATTAGATTTCGCTCTATTAAGACTGAAAAAGAATGAACTTCATTTATTTAGAGGCTCCGTTTACCTCATTCAGAGCCTCCGATTACTCCAAATAGAGCCTCTGTTTACCCTATTCAGAGGCTCTGTTTTAGAAGTGAGTTATACTCTTTCTTATTCTTATACATCAAACAGTTGATTTAATCCTTCACTCATACTGGGATGCGTGAAGATAAAATCGCGCAGGAAAGTGGCATTCTGCCCTGTCTTTATTGCCATAGCTACAATATTTATAATTTCCGAAGCGTCAGCGCAAAATAAGGTACATCCCATAATTTTTCCATTATGATTGTTGATGATTGCTTTCAGCATACCGTCCGTCTGTTGCAATGTACGTGAACGGACAACGGAAGTTGCCGGAAGTCGGGATACTTTGAACGAATAACCTCTTTTCAGTGCTTCTTCTTCAGTAATGCCAATATGCGCTAAAGGCGGATCAATAAATACGGCATATTGAACAGGATCCCTATCTCCGATATCACGTTTCTTATCTCCGAAGAGTTGATCGCGTATAATCCGAAAATCATCTAGTGAAAGATAAGTAAATTGTGGTCCGCCTTTTACGTCTCCCATTGCCCATACGTGAGGAACGGTGGTGCGCAACTGATCGTTTACAACAATTGCTCCGTGTGCATCTACTTTTACACCTGCTGCTTGTAAATTCAATCCTTCGATCATCGGTTTCCGCCCTGTTGCGATAAGAATTGCGTCTCCGTCTACAAAGTAAGGAGTGCGGTCAGATACATCCGAATAAGTCAGTGTCACTCCGTCACTCGTATCATGAATAGACTGTGCGCGTGTATTCAAATGAATCTCAATGCCTTTTTTCTCCATTACATCTTTGACATTGTTAGCGATATCTTGATCGTTGCGAGGCATAAAACGGTTGCCTCCTTCAAGAATCGTCACTTTACTGCCAAATCCGGCAAACATCGAAGCGAACTCCAAACCGATATATCCGCCGCCGACAATAATTAAATGTTTTGGCAGGACATTCATATCCAAAAGTGTGGAGCTGGTATACACATACTTACTTTGTTGAATCCCGTCGATTGCCGGAATGATCGGAGTGGAACCGGTATTGATGAAAATTTCCTTTCCTTGCAGTTCAATATCTCCGTTGGGAAGCACTACTTTTATAGTGTTAGGTGATACAAAGGAAGCTGTCCCTGTATAAATAGTCACATTCGGACGCTTGCTTAGATTCTCGTAATTAGTTTCCCGAAGAAAAGAGGTTAGCCTGTTCTTACGGGCAATAGCCTGCTTATACATATTAGTCTGCTTCAGAAAATCCCCATGGTATAGCAATGAAGACATCTCTGCTTCATGTATCAATGCCTTTGTCGGGATGCAGGCTATGTTAGGACAAGAACCTCCGTACATCATGTTGGAGCGTTCTACGATGGCAACTTGCCACCCTCGATTGGAAAGTTCGGCAGCCAGGACTTTTCCTGCCTTGCCGAATCCTATAATAATTGCATCATACTGTTTCATAACTTCTTTGATTAACGATTTGTATTAGGCTATATAACACAGGGTAAAGCCTATTTGTTTCGTTATCTCAAGAAGTCGGAACTTCTTACGGAGTCAGATTAGTCTTTTTTAATTATTTTGAGTACGCGTTGTGACGAGTCGGATAATAATACTACAGCACTGGCTAGGATCACAATGTCTTTAATCACCAGCCGCCCTGCACCGGAGAGTAATGGAAAGCCGAATTCTCCACTACCCAGATTAGGAACCCATACTTCGGGAGTCGTGACGAGAAAGGATAGTGTGCCGAGTGTCATGATAATGGCTAATGTGTCGCCTATCAGTCCTACTTTCGGGAAAAAGATTCCTAGAAATACTAGAATGCCGATACTCATGATGAGCGCTCCCAATCCGTAGGAGAAAGTATATGTATTGTTTGCTTCGTGCCATGCACGATTCTCCGGCACGAAAGCGCCTTCCGGATTTTTGTATTCTTTGTATTCGGGTGCGTCTTTAGCATAGAAGAAACTCATGAAAGGACTGTTGGCAACAAACGGAACAATCCCGTCGGCCTCATAGTGAAAATACTTCAATCCGCCAATCCATACGAATACTACTAAGATAGCTACGCGGATAAATTTGATACCGAAATTCTTCAGACCGGATGTGAAGGTTAGTAGAGTGATAAATTTCTCTTTCATCTTGTTGGGGTTTTATTGGTTTAACTTACACCGCAAAGATCGTGCTTTTCCAATACTTTCCCAATGGCAATACTTCCGTATCCCTTATCAATTTTTCCCTTCTTGTGTATTTCTAAATTGTACTGCACTCTGTCCGCTTATATTTTTAAAGAAACGGCTGAAAGAAGCCTGATCCTCAAAACCTAGAATATCAGCAATCTCCTTTGCACTTTTGTTACTGTAAAGCAGAAGGCGTTTGGCTTCCGCTTCTACTCTCTCGTGAATCACTCGGAGCGGAGAGGGGAGTTTGCATGTGGAAAAGATATTCGATAGTGTTTTGGGGGATTTGTGTAACATATCGGCATAATCCTGAACCTGCTTCTTCGTACGGAAATGCTCGTCAACTAGATTGTAGTATTGGCGTACGATTTCAAAGCCGGATTCTTTTTCGCGGGTGATATTCATACGGTTGCGTGCAATGCGCGTACATTGAATGATGAACCGTTTCAGCAGGATACGCAACATTTCTTCCTGCAAACTGTCAGTTACGGTGAACTCGTTTTCCAACGCTTCGGTGATGGTATCCAATTCCTTGCGTTCTTGCTCATTCAGCATGAAGCGGATCAGATGGGACGAACCGTTGAATAGGAAACCGCTGCATGATACTTCATGATCATTTCCATAAATACAATAGAAGTTGCTGTTGAATAGGAGGGTCAGGTATTCACCGTCGATTGATTTGAATTCGAGGTGTTGCAGATGGGTAAGTGAGATTACCTCATCCTTGACCAATACCATTTCCTGGTGGTCAATTTCTACCGTGATACTTCCGTTGCGCACCCATATAAACTTATAGAGTCCTTTTTCTCTTTGTAACGCTTTCTCTGTCAGATAAGAATCCGTGAGTGCGAGAGTGCCTTTTAGTTTTGTGTGATATTGTTGTAACATACTTATTCCTCCATAGCTGATGCATCAAATGATAGCGGTAGCAAATCACCTATATTCTTTATTTCGTAAATACATTCTTTGCCGTAGAGCAAGATACGTATTGGTTGCCCATAGCGTTTCTCCGTTTCCAGAATCACTTGTCGGCAGGCACCGCACGGAGGAATCGGTCGGTCTATAAAATCTTTTTCCGTTCTTGCTGCAATGGCAAGGGTAACGACCGGTTGGTCGGGATATTGGGAATTGGCATAGAACAGCGTGGTACGTTCCGCGCAAAGTCCCGACGGGTAGGCGGCATTCTCTTGATTTGTTCCTGTTACGACAATTCCGTTGCCGAGAAGTGCGGCAGCACCTACCGAAAAATGCGAATAAGGGGAATAGCTGCGTGCTGTTGTATCTTTGGCGGTTTTAACGAGTGCCTGGTCGGCCTCATTCAGCTCATCATATTGATATACTTTAATCACTGCGGTAATTATGAGGTCTTTCATACGCGTTACGGTATTGGTTTCTACAATTAATGTTACAAAGTTAGGAAAGAGATTGATAATCCCAATTATTTTTCGGATTTTTGTGTCCTTATAATACATATCTGAATTAAAATGGAGAACAAACTGTATAGACTTGTCTTTTTAACCGTAGTTTTCTTCTTTGCCATAGGGATGCAAGCGCAGAGGCGGAATGCCCGCTATGTAGAATATATAAACAAGTATAGCGAGCTGGCTGTTGAACAAATGAAACTTCATAAGATTCCCGCTAGTATCACGTTGGCGCAGGGATTGCTGGAAAGTGGTGCAGGATATAGTCAGTTGGCGCGAAAGAGCAATAACCATTTTGGTATCAAATGTGGCGGCAGTTGGCGGGGGCGTAGCGTCCGTCATGATGACGATGCGCGCAATGAATGTTTTCGTGCTTATAAGCATCCGCGTGATTCTTACGAAGACCATTCCGATTTTCTTCGAAGAGGAGCCCGTTATGCCTTCCTTTTCAAACTTGATATTACCGATTATAAAGGATGGGCGCGCGGATTGAAGAAAGCGGGATACGCAACTGACCCTTCCTATGCTAACCGCTTGATTACGATTATCGAAGATTACGATCTCTACAAATATGACCGCAAAGGTGTTTATTCGGAACGTAAGTTACGCAAAAATCCTTGGCTGATGAATCCTCATCAGGTATATATTGCCAATGATATTGCCTATATCGTTGCCCGTAACGGCGATACCTTTAAAGATTTAGGTAAGGAGTTTGATATTAGTTGGAAGAAGCTTGTGAAATACAATGATCTGCAACGTGATTATACGTTAGTAGAAGGAGATATTATCTATCTGAAGAGCAAGAAGAAAAAGGCTTCCAAACCTTATACCGTATATATTGTAAAAGATGGAGATTCCATGCACGGCATCTCTCAAAAATACGGTATCCGCCTTAAGAATCTGTATAAGATGAATCGTAAGGATGGCGAATATGTCCCCGAAGTAGGAGACCGTTTGCGTCTGCGGTAGGTTACTGTTTGATAAAAAAGAATTGCCGAATGACTATCCGGATATGCCTAGCAGCCTGATGCACATATATTTGATAGAAGCGGGACCGAGATTACTTGGCGGGATGTCGGAGGATTCGTCATTGTACGCAGAAAAATTTCTTCGTGAGATGGGAGTGAATATTTTGCTGAATAAACGAGTGATAGACTATCGCGACCATAAAGTTATACTCGAAGATGGAACAGAAATCGCTACACGTACTTTTATTTGGGTAAGTGGTGTTACCGGAGTAACTATCGGTAACATAATCCATCGTTGATAGGTCGTGGCGGACGTATTCTGGGCTCTATGACGACAGTAGGACGTAACCGTGCTGTTGCGGAATTTAGTAAAGTGCAGATGCAAGGCTGGTTGGCTTGGGTTATGTGGTTGGTAGTCCATCTGCGTTCCATTCTTGGAGTGCGTAACAAGGTGGTCGTGCTTCTTAACTGGATATGGAATTATTTCATTTATGATCAATCTATGCGTATGATTGTCTATGCGCGAAAAGCAAAAGAAATTCGTGACCGGGAAAAGGTGGAGGCAACTACTCATTTAGGGCAGGATTTACTGTCAGAAGATCAGTAGCCTTTCCATCATACATAACCGGATACAGCTTTGTGGAAGGAATAAAAATATAGGGCTATTTGCATTGTTTTCAATATAATAACTTATCTTTGTGCACATAATATTGAAAACAACGCTGGCTTTTGCTTATGAATCGACGATATTGCTGTTTGTTTGTAGTTCTCTTTTGGGCTGTTCTTATTCAGGCGGCAGCTACGGAACGTACATTCAATATACTTTTTCTACAATCTTATACAGCGCAGACTCCTTGGCATAGCAGCCTAAACCAAGGATTGGCAAAAGGATTCAGAGAGAGTGGGATAAAGGTGAATATTACAACAGAATATCTGGATGCCGATTTTTGGACATTCCGGTCGGAGAAGGTAATCATGCACCGCTTTTGTGAACGTGCCCGTGAAAGGAAGACCGATTTGATTGTTACGGCAAGTGATGAGGCCTTTTACACGCTTTTTGCCTGTGGCGATTCGTTGCCCTTGCAGATTCCGGTAGTGTTTTTCGATATTAAATATCCTGATGAAAAATTGATTGCTGCCCATCCTAATGTTTGCGGGTTTATTGCCAATCCTGACTTTGATGTGATTCTCCGTCAGGCTCAGAAAATATTTCCTTTACGGAAAGAAGTGCTTTGTGTGATAGACAATAGTTTTCTGAGTGCAAGGGGGCTTAATGACTTTCAAGAGGAGTGGGACATCTTTCAGAAAGATCATCCGGATTATGATATGAAAATCTATAATACCCAGAATCATACGACCAGTCATATTATTGCAGCTATTTGTTATCCGCGTAACAGTCACGGGCGTCTTGTCATAGCTCCTAAATGGTCTCCTTTCCTCTCATTTGTCGGGAAGAACTCTAAAGCTCCTGTGTTTGCAAGCCAGAATGTAGGGCTGACTAATGGTGTATTCTGTGCCTATGACAGTGATGCTTATACTTCGGCTTTATTGGCTGGGCAAAAGGCTTCTCAAGTATTGAAGGGGACATCTCCACAAGAAATAGGAGTAACGGAAAGCAAGCAGGGATTTATATATGATTATAAGCAATTGGATTTCTTCTACGTTGATCCTGATAAGGTAGCCTCAAGTGGAATAATTGTCAATGAACCTTATTGGGAGAAGTATAAATTCCTATTTATTCTTCTTTATCCGTCTATTTTGGCGTTGTTGGTTGTTTCCGTCGTATGGCTGATGAGGGTTAACCGGCGCGAATCTAAACGGCGGATTCAAGCACAAACCCGTTTATTGGTGCAGAATAAGTTGGTAGAACAGCGTAATGAGTTTGATAATATTTTCCATTCTATCCGCGATGGGGTGATAACGTATGATACTGATTTGCATATTCATTTTACGAATAGTTCTCTGCTGAAAATGCTCCATTTGCCTAGCGAGGCGGGAGGACGTGTTTATGAAGGGATGATGGCAGGCAGTATTTTCAATATATATAATGAGGGGCAGGATATTCTTCATAAGATGCTGAAACAAGTGGCCAGCACAGGGGAGAGCGTGCAGATACCTCAGGGTTCTTTTATGAAAGAGGTGCATAGCGATAAGTATTTCCCGGTGTCTGGAGAAATTGTACCTATCCGTTCAAGGGGTATGATTACCGGTATGGCGTTTTCCGCCCGGAATATCTCGGATGAAGAAATGCAAAAACGTTTTTTTGATATGGCGATGGATGAAAGTTCCATTTATCCGTGGCAATTCGATGTGGAAACAAATTGTTTCATCTTTCCTCAGGGCTTTTTGACACGTCTGGGATATGAAGAATCGGTTACGATAATTTCACGTGAGGATATGGAGCGGACGGTTCATCCGGACGATTTGAAGGAAGTGAAACTGTTATTTGGCAGGGCGCTGACCGGAGAAGATACGAATACGCGCCTGAACTTCCGTCAACGTAACGCTGATGGTGAATACGAGTGGTGGGAATACCGTTCTTCCGTTATCACAGGATTGACGCAAGACTCGCTGTATAATATATTAGGTGTCTGTCAAAGTATTCAGCGATATAAGACGGCCGAACAGGAAATGAGGGAAGCGCGTGATAAAGCTCTTCAGACTGATAAACTGAAATCAGCCTTCCTTGCCAATATGAGCCATGAGATTCGCACTCCATTGAATGCTATTGTTGGTTTCTCTGATTTACTGAGTGATACAAGTGGGTTTACAACAGAAGAAGTTGCTCAGTTTATTGCGACTATTAATAAAAATTGTGGTTTGCTGTTGGCATTGATTAATGATATTCTTGACTTGTCCCGTATAGAGTCAGGTACGATGGAATTTATCTTTGCGGAACATAACTTACCTCTGCTGTTGAAGACTGTTCACGATTCGCAGCGGTTGAATATGCCTCCGGGAGTGGAACTGCTGCTACGTATGCCCGAAGGGGATAAAAAGTACCTTCAGACAGATAATGTACGCCTGCAACAGGTAGTGAATAATCTGATTAATAATGCGGCTAAGTTTACATTCAGCGGTTCTATCACTTTCGGTTATGAAGAAGAGGAAGAGCCCGGATATACCCGTATCTTTGTAGAAGATACCGGAGTCGGCATTTCGGAAGAAGGTATCCGGCACATCTTTGAACGGTTCTATAAAGTTGATAATTTCACACAAGGGGCAGGATTGGGATTGAGTATCTGTCAAACAATTGTCGAACGTTTAAAAGGAACTATCTCTGTAACTTCCGAAGTGGGTAAGGGAACCCGTTTCACTGTGCGCCTTCCCGATTATTGCGAATAAATCGGACTGTTCTTCTTTGATTGTGTCAAATAAGAACACTTCTTCCGTCAAACAGACCTTTTTTTGTCCTTAAATACCTGTACCTTTGTCCCGCTCAATTCAATAGGATTTTAAGGTATGAGACTAATCGTAAAAGGTACACTGACGCTCTTTCTTTTATTGTTAATCAGTATTCCTCTAAGCGCACAGTATGTAGTGCAAGGAGTGGTGACTGATTCTCTGACAAAAGAACCTCTACCTTATGCATCTGTACGTTTGAAAGACACGACTGAGGGAACTACGACCGGCAGTGATGGACGCTTTTATTTCAAGACCAACCGTTCCGAAGCAATTCTTGTGATATCGGTCATCGGCTATAACGAAAATAGTCGGAGGATTTATCCAGCCCGTAATTTATTCTACAAAGTAGCGCTTGCACCTACTGCTTATGACCTTTCTGAAGTCGTGGTAAAACCCAAACGGGAACGTTACCGGAAAAAAGATAATCCGGCAGTGGAGTTTGTTCGTCGGATGATTGAGAGTCGTGATAATTATTCTCCAAATGAAAAAGATTTTTGGCAACGCGAACGTTATGAGAAGACTACTTTCGCGCTGAATAATTTTGATGAAGAGAAGCAGAAGAAATGGTTATATCGTAAATTTGATTTTCTTACCGAGTATATAGATACTTCTGCCGTCACCGGTAAACCTATTCTTACCGTATCAGCCCGAGAGTTGCTTGCTACGGACTATTATCGGAAATCTCCCCGCTCCGAGAAACAATGGGTGAAAGGACGCAAACAGGCAGGTGTTGATGAGTTCCTTTCCAAACAAGGGATGCAGGCTGCTATCAACGAAGTTTTCAAGGATGTGGATATTTACGAAAATAACATTTCCCTGTTTACCAATAAGTTTGTCAGTCCACTGTCCCGAATCGGTACGGGATTCTATAAGTATTATCTGATGGATACATTGCAGATAGCCGGTGAACCTTGTGTAGATCTGGCTTTCACCCCATTTAACTCCGAGTCTTTCGGATTCAACGGACATCTGTATGTAGTGCTCGACTCTACTTATTTTGTCAAACGTGCCGTGTTCAACTTTCCCAAAAAGATAAACCTGAATTTTGTAGACTATATGTTGCTCGAACAGGAATTCAAACGTGCCGAAGACGGTACGCGCCTACTCGATCATGAAAGCATTACGGTTGAATTTAAGTTGACCGAAGGGCAGGATGGGATCTTTGCCCGTCGTGTGGCGGATTATAGCAATTATACATTTGCACCGACTGCAGAAGCCGACAAGGTTTTCACCAAGCCGGAACGTATCATTGAAGAAACGGAGGCTTTGGCGCGTTCCGAATCTTTTTGGGCGGAGAATCGCCCGGAAGCCGCTATCTCGCAACAAGAAAATTCGGTAGATCACTTGATGGCACAGTTGCGCAGTTATCCGGTCTATTATTGGACAGAGAAGGTGCTTTCTATCCTCTTTACCGGATATATCCCGACCTCTAAGGAAGCGCCTCTTTTCTATATTGGCCCGATGAACGCCACTATTAGTGGTAATACACTCGAAGGTCCCCGTATTCGTGCCGGAGGGATGACAACTGCCTGGCTTAATCCTCATCTGTTTGCAAAAGGGTACATTGCGTACGGTTTTAAGGATGAACGTGTGAAAGGATTGGCGGAACTGGAATATTCGTTCAAAAAGAAAAAAGAATATGCTAACGAATTTCCTATTCACTCTTTGAAGTTACATTACGAGTCTGATGTCAACCAATACGGACAAAATTACCTGTATACGAGTAAAGATAATGTGTTTCTGGCTTTGAAACGTGAAAAGGATGACCGTATCGGTTATTTCAAACAGGCGGAAATGACCTATACCAATGAATTCTATTCGGGCTTTTCTTTCCAATTGACAGCCCGCAGGCGGACGGATGAGTCTTCGTATCTGATTCCTTTTCTGCGAAAAGAAGGCAACGTTTATACTCCGGTCAAGGATTTTTCTACCAGTGCGGCTGAGTTGAAGTTACGTTATGCCCCTAATGAGAAGTTTTTCCAAACTCAATGGAACCGTTTCCCCGTTTCGTTGGATGCACCTGTCTTTACCTTATCGCATACTATTGCCGGTAAGGGTATTTTAGGTAGCGATTATACATATAACCATACTGAGGCCGGTATCCAGAAGCGGTTCTGGTTTTCTGCTTTCGGCTATACGGATATTATTCTGAAAGCGGGTAAAGTGTGGAACAAAGTTCCTTTCCCCTTGTTAATCATGCCCAATGCCAACCTTTCTTATACCATTCAGCCTGAATCTTATTCATTGATGAATGCGATGGAATTTATGAATGACGAATATTTCTCATGGGATGTTACCTATTTCCTCAACGGTTGGTTATTCAATCGTATTCCATTGTTAAAGAAGCTAAAATGGAGGGAGGTTGTCTCATGTCGCGGGTTGTATGGGCATTTAAGTGATAAGAACAATCCGGCCTTGAGTGATGGCTTGTTCGCTTTTCCGATAGCGAACACACAGTCAATGGGGAAAACACCATACGTGGAGGCAGGGATAGGTATTGAAAATATTCTCAAGGTATTACGCTTGGACTATGTGTGGAGGCTTACATACCGTGATGCACCCGGAATTGACAAATCAGGATTGAGGATAAGTCTCCACATGACCTTCTAAAAGTTAAATCCTGCTAATTGCCATGTTTATATGACAAATAAAGCTCGTTTTAATAATTAATTAATCTTATTTTTGCAACAATTTTAGTTTAATTTTAATAGAATAGAAATGAAACAAGAAATTAAGCCCGCTACCGGACGTCTCGGCGTGTTGGTAGTTGGAGTGGGTGGAGCAGTTGCTACCACAATGATTACGGGTACACTAGCCTCTCGCAAGGGACTGGCAAAACCGATAGGATCTATTTCACAGTTGGCTACTATGCGCATGGAAAACAATGAGGAAAAACTTATCAAAGATGTTGTACCTTTGACAGATTTGAATGACATTGTTTTCGGAGGTTGGGATATTTTCCCGGATAACGCATACGAGGCTGCTATGTATGCAGAAGTCTTGAAAGAAAAAGACCTGAACGGAGTAAAAGACGAATTGGAAGCCATCAAGCCAATGCCGGCAGCTTTCGATCACAATTTTGCTAAACGTCTGAATGGTACTTATATCAAGAATGCTGCTACCCGTTGGGACATGGTAGAACAACTCCGTCAGGATATCCGTGACTTTAAGGCTGCTAACAACTGCGACCGCATCGTTGTTCTTTGGGCTGCCAGCACAGAAATCTACGTTCCGTTGTCTGACGAACATCAGTCACTCGCTGCTTTGGAAAAAGCAATGAAGGAGAATAATACGGAAGTTATTTCTCCGAGTATGTGTTACGCTTATGCTGCTATTGCAGAAGGTGCTCCGTTTATTATGGGTGCTCCTAACTTGTGCGTAGATACTCCGGCTATGTGGGAATTCTCTAAAAAGATGAATGTGCCTATCTCAGGAAAAGACTTCAAGAGTGGTCAGACTTTGATGAAGACTGTATTGGCTCCGATGTTCAAGACTCGTATGTTGGGTGTGAGCGGTTGGTTCTCTACCAATATATTGGGTAATCGTGATGGTGAAGTGCTTGATCAGCCGGAAAACTTCAAAACAAAAGAAGTCAGCAAGCTGTCTGTAATCGATACTATCTTCGAACCTGAAAAATTCCCCGATCTTTACGGAGATGTTTATCATAAGGTACGTATCAACTACTATCCTCCTCGCAAAGACAACAAAGAAGCATGGGACAATATCGACATCTTCGGATGGATGGGCT
>USPQ01000059.1 GCA_900556625.1 uncultured Bacteroides sp.
ATCCCAATGAAGCGATAGAAGAAGCATATCAGGCGGGACAGCGTATTTTTGGAGAGAGCAAGGTGCAGGAAATGACAGCTAAATACGAAAGTTTACCCAAAGACATCGAATGGCATTTTATCGGACACTTGCAAAGTAACAAAATCAAATACATGATACCATACGTAGCGATGATACATGGCATTGACACCTATAAATTACTGGCGGAAGTCAACAAGCAGGCAGGCAAAGCAGGACGTACCGTAAACTGCCTGTTGCAGATACACGTGGCGCAGGAAGAAACAAAATTCGGTTTCAGCCCCGAAGAATGCAGGGAAATGCTGGATGCCGGAGAGTGGAAAGCATTGGCACACGTACGTATCTGCGGCTTGATGGGAATGGCAAGCAACACCGATAATATCGAACAAATCAACGGTGAATTCCGTTTATTGAGCAGTCTCTTTAAAGAGATTAAAGAAAACTGGTTCGCCGACTCGGACGTCTTTCGGGAATTGTCGATGGGTATGTCGCACGATTATCACGAAGCCATTGCCTCCGGAAGTACGTTAGTACGGGTAGGAAGCAAGATTTTCGGAGAACGAGAATATAATATTTAACCAATTATTATCACCATGACCGATTTAAAAACTACTTTCGCAGGGCTTTCCCTCAGGAACCCTATAATCATCAGTAGCTCGGGACTGACCAACAGTGTCGGCAAAAACAAGAAGCTGGCCGAAGACGGAGCCGGTGCTATCGTTCTGAAATCACTGTTCGAAGAGCAAATCATGCTGGAAGCAGAACAACTGAAAGATCCAGCTTTCTATCCGGAAGGCAGTGATTACCTGGCAGAGTACATTCGTGAACACAAGTTATCCGAATATCTGACTTTGATAAAAGAAAGCAAGAAGGTATGCCCGATTCCTATCATTGCCAGCATTAACTGTTACAGTGATTCCGAATGGGTCGACTTTGCCAAACAAATAGAAGAAGCCGGAGCCGATGCGATAGAGATCAATATTCTGGCTTTGCAGTCGGACATACAATATACATACGGTTCTTTTGAACAGCGTCACATTGATATTCTCCGCCACATCAAAAAAACGGTAAGCATTCCGGTCATCATGAAATTGGGTGACAACCTGACTAATCCCGTAGCACTGATCGATCAGTTGTATGCCAACGGTGCGGCGGCTGTTGTTCTCTTCAACCGCTTCTACCAGCCGGACATCAACATTGAAAAGATGGAGCATATCTCAGGCGAAGTATTCAGCACTGTTGCCGACCTGGGCACTCCTCTCCGTTGGATCGGCATCGCATCTGCCGCAGTAGACAAGATCGACTATGCAGCTTCCGGTGGCGTGGCTAACGCAGAAGCAGTAGTCAAGGCTATTCTTGCCGGTGCTTCAGCCGTAGAAGTTTGCAGCGCGATCTACCAGAATACAAACGCATTCATCGGCGAAGCCAACCGCTTCCTCTCCGCATGGATGGAACGCAAAGGCTTCAACAGCATTGCACAGTTCAAAGGCAAGCTGAATATCAAGGATATTCAAGGCATTAATACTTTTGAACGTACACAATTCTTGAAATACTTCGGGAAGAAAGAATAAAGATTAAAGGAAGAATTCCTTTTAAACGAAGAATAATTTTGAATGAAGAATGAAGAATTATCTGCGCTCTAATGCTGCATAGTAAATTCTTCATTCTTCATCTTTCAATTTTTAATTTCTTCTACAGCAGGTTACTTGCCAGCTCGCTTAGCTCGCTCCGTTCTCCCTTTACCAGGTTCACGTGCGCAAAGATTTTCTGGTCTTTCATACGGTCAATCATATATACCAGACCATTGGACTGGCTGTCCAGATACGGCTGGTCAATCTGTTGGATATCTCCGGTAAACACCATCTTCGTACCTTCTCCCGCACGGGTAATGATGGTCTTTATCTCATTCGGCGTCAGGTTTTGCGCCTCGTCGATGATGCAATACATTTCGCTCAAGCTGCGGCCACGTATAAATGCCAAAGCCTCAATGACCAACTGTTCACTTTTCTGCATATCTTCTATACGCTTCACTTCAGTAGAGTTGGCAGCAAACTGGCGTTTTATCACGTTCAAGTTGTCAAATAGCGGTTGCATATAAGGAGCCACTTTCTCCTGCGCGTCTCCCGGAAGGAAACCTATATCCTTGTTGGAAAGCGCAACGACAGGGCGTGCCAGCAGAATCTGCTTGTAATCGGTCAGTTTGCCCAAAGCGGCAGCCAATGCCAACAGCGTCTTACCCGTTCCCGCCTTTCCGGTCAACGCTACCAGCTTCACATTCGGATCATTCAGAATCTCAAAAGCAAAACTCTGTTCCGCGTTGCGTGGTTCGATTCCGTAATTTTTACCCTTCATCACCCGGCAGATAGAATGAGTAAAAGGATTGTAACGTGCCAGCACCGTATTCCGGTCACTCTTCAGTACGAAACATTCGTTAGGATGAATCAGATCCTTAAAATCAAATTCACTCAAGTCGATACCCTCCTTAGAAGAATAAATACGGTCAATCAATGCCGGATCTATATTTTCAAAGATTTCATTGGATTTCTCAAAGACATCCACATTCACCACCTTGTCCGTGATATAATCCTCGCACAGCAGACCGATGGAACGCGCCTTCATACGCAGGTTCACGTCTTTGGTCACCAATACCGTTTTCATTTTCGGATATTTGGAGGCAAGAAACTCGGTTGCCGCCAAAATAAAATGATCGGGCTTCTTCGCCGGAAAAGCAGCCCATACTTCGGGAGCCTCCACCTGACCGGTCACCACAAACAGGCGTCCCAAGCCTTCGCCCAGCTTCACTCCTTTCGAGAAAATCTCGTCACTCGTCAGCGTATCCAACTCACGCACAAACTCACGGGCATTGAAATTAATCTGCTCGTTTCCTTTCTTGAATTTATCCAACTCCTCAAGCACGACAAGGGGAAGATAAATATCATTTTCCTGGAAATTCTTCAAGCAATTATAATCGTGAAGAATAACATTGGTGTCTAGCACAAAATTTTTCTTAGTTCCCATGATTTCTTAGATTTAAATGTTGATATTTGCAATCTCAATTCGTCAACCTCACTTATCGCAGTCCGGTTGACGGTTCTAAAGATAAACAAATTAGCGGGCAATAAAGATCGCCCGGCGTTAAATATTATAAAACATGGACTATCAGAACACTTTAAAGTACTTATATGAAAGTGTACCTATGTTTCAGCAAGTAGGGAAAGAAGCATATAAGCCGGGATTGGAAACCACACAAAAATTAGACGAATATTTCGGCCATCCTCATCGACAATTCAAAACGATACACATTGCGGGTACGAACGGAAAAGGTTCCTGTTCGCATACTATCGCCGCCGTATTGCAATCGGCAGGCTACCGGGTAGGATTATTCACCTCCCCGCACCTGGTGGACTTTCGCGAACGCATCCGCGTCAATGGCGAAATGGTGCCCGAAGAATACGTAGTTGACTTTGTGGAAAAGCACCGTCCTTTCTTCGAACCTCTCCAACCTTCGTTTTTCGAGCTCACCACCGCTATGGCATTCCGTTATTTTGCCGACAGAAAAGTAGATGTAGCCGTTATCGAAGTAGGAATGGGCGGACGTCTGGACTGCACCAACATCATCCGTCCGGACCTATGCGTCATCACCAACATCGGTCTTGACCATACCCAGTATCTGGGCGGTACACTCGAAAAGATCGCTGAAGAAAAAGCCGGAATCATCAAGGAAGGCGTACCGGTGGTTATCGGAAGAGCCAGAGGAGCGGTGAAAAAAGTATTCTCCGCGAAAGCGGAGGAGATGAACGCCCCCATCACGTATACGAAACAGACTGCCGCGGGCAACGACGTCGCTATATATAGCTATCCGGAATTACAGAAAGAAAGGAACAACTTTTACGAAATGACGCGGCAAGGTCTCGAAATGTTCAAAATGCTACAAGACAAACACCGGAAAAATGAGAAGTCTCTGGAGAAATTACTGTCTACGTTCAATCTGGACAATGCCCTACGCGCGATGGACAGAATACTCGACAAAAGAAAAAGCGCGATAAAACTCAGCAATAATCATTTTCAGGACGGTATTTTTCTGGAGCTCACCGGTCTCTACCAGGTCGAAAACGGCTTTACTATCCTGACCGCCCTTGACGAACTGGTGAAAATGGGATACCACATCTCACCCAAGAACTATTTCGAGGGCTTTTCCAATGTATGCGAACTCACCGGACTGATGGGACGCTGGCAGAAAGTGTACAGCTATCCGGATATCATCTGCGACACCGGACACAATGTCGACGGAATCAAGTATATCTGCAAGCAGCTCGAAGCTATCCGGGCAAACGACGGAAAAAAGATCCATATCGTATTCGGTATGGTCAATGACAAAGATATCAGCGGTGTACTGAAAATATTGCCGAAAGACGCCACCTATTATTTCACCAAAGCCAGCGTGAAACGCGCGCTTCCGGAGAACGAGTTGCAGGAACTGGCTCAGAAAGCCGGATTGAAAGGCAACGCTTACCCCACTGTGGTAGAAGCGGTGCAGGCGGCAAAAAAAGACTGCCCCCCGAAAGACTTCATCTTTGTGGGAGGCAGCAGTTTCATTGTCGCCGATCTGTTAGCGAATCGCGATACACTCGATCTCTACTAACGCGTTCTTTGGCAGAGCTTTTACGGCAATCGCCGAGCGTGCCGGGAAAGTTCTGTCAAAATAAGTGACATACACACCATTCATCCCCGCAAAAAGGGACATATCCTGAAGAAACACGGTGGTTTTGACAATGTCGTCCATTGTCAATCCCGCCTCTTCAAGAATGTACTTTATATTTTCCAACGACTGGCGGGTCTGTCCTTCTATCCCTTCCGCCATCTGCCCCGTAGCGGCGTCAATAGGCAACTGTCCGGACACATATACCACTCCGCCCGCTTCCATCGCCTGGCTGTACGGACCGATAGCTCCGGGAGCTTTCTCACAGCAAATTACTTTTTTCATATTTCTATAATTGTTATTTATATAAGGCACAAAGTTATAGAAATATTCTATCCCCTCTCATAAAATATCGTTTTTAATATATCCAGCCGTCTCTTTTATTTTGGCTTTTCCAATATAAGTAGATTTCTCTCATTGATATCAGAAAACGAAACATAAACAAAAAACCTCCTGTGAAACGAATCTCACAGGAGGTTTTTTATTATTTGTTCGAAAAGATTATTCCGCTTTTTCTTTTGCAGGAGTTTCAGCAGGTGCAGGAGCAGCTTCAACCGGTTTTTCAACCTTTACATCTTCTCTTGATACGTTTACCGTAACGTTGACAGCAGAAGGTTGTCCCTGGTAAGGCATACGGTTCTTCGGGTCAGCACCATATTGGTTAGGACCTACAGTACCGTCAGCAAACAACATATAAAGTCCGAAAATAGCATTCACGATAGGAATGAACATCAACAGAATCAACCAGCCGGATTTATTCAAGTCGTGCAGACGCTTCACACCCTGTGCCAGAGAGAACCACACAGAAGCAACCAAAGCAGCAAGACCGATCAACAAGCCGAATACGGAGCCACCGGCAGAACCGCTGGAAGCACCAAAAATAAAAGTACCTACACCCAACAGCATAGCGATCCAAGTTACTATACCACCAACAATACCAGACAGGAAATATTCGATTCTACGAATACGACCGTCAAAAGAAAAAGGAGCTTTGAACATAATTTATAAAATTTATATTAATAAATAAGTGAGTTGTTCATCGTGCATTTATTATATGGAAGCAAAGTTATAAAAAAAATAAAATAAAAAAAGTTCTTTAAGGAAAAGAATAAAAAAATAACCGAATCCCGTGCAGTATTTCCTATTTTCCTGCATTTAACCTATGAAACAAAGAAAAAGTAGCAAATCAAACCATGTATCATTAACCTACAACCTGAGCTTGAACAGAAGGGGGAAATTAAAAGAGAAAGAGAGAGTTTTTTTTAATTAACGTCCCCAAATGAAAGGGGAAGGTTTGAAACCTTCCCCTTTTCCCTTTCATCAAAATCGAGGGTGTCAAAATGAACTGCAGTATTTTTGAATCAGCTCATCCACATTCGGATCTCCCAGTTCCTTAGCTTTCTTAAAGTTCCCGCAAGCCTCGTCCTTCTTCTGCAACTGTATCTGACAAAGCCCCAACAAGCGATAGGCTTCGGCATATTTCGGATCTGTTTTCAGCATGTCATTCAGAATACGAACCGCCTCTTCATAACGGCCTACGCGCAAATTCACCACTGCGTGTTCCGCCTGATAAGTCAAGTCGGCAGGATTCAGCTCGATAGCCTTAGCGATATCATCCAACGCACGCTGATACTGGCGGGCTTTCAGTGCCGCCTGCTCACGGTAATAATAGAATACATCATTCACTTGTCCTTTCACTGCGGTATGGTAGGCGTCATAATCAAGCATGGCATTCCGTGCCTGACCGGCCGCCATATTCATTTGCGCACGTTCCAGCAGATAAGGAGCCAACTCAGCGGTTATCGGCTGCGGACAACGGGCAATGCAACTATCCATCAATGTCAAGACCTCTTTCGGGTCGCTTTTCATCAATTCCTTTGTCTTGGCGGCACTGAAGAAGGTAGCGGGAGAAGCAAGATTGCTGGCGTTTACTTTCTCATAAGCAGCCAAAGCACCTGCATAGTCTTGCTTGGCAAACAGGATATCGCCTTCCATCTGAATGTAAACAGGCAACGGATCAATAGCTATCGCCTGACGGACATTCTCCAAAGCGGTATCATACGTCCAATCCTTATACGTCTTTTCCGGCTTGGACAGCTGGTAAGAATACATCATCTTACCTATATTATAATATGCATCGTCTTTCTTCTGAGCCACCTTCAACGCGCGGTTAAAGTCGTCAACGGCTTTATCATACCAAGACTGGTCATCCTTGCCTTTGGCTATATAGTAATTCGCACGGCGGAGATACCCGTCCGCGTTGTTCGGGAACTGAGCGATAAAATCATCCAAGAGTTCTCCATAGTCGTCTCCCGACATCTGAGAGGAAGCCATAAACAAATAGACCAATGCCTGGTCTTCCGTTTCGGGCAATCCCTTCCGGATACCAATGCTTCTCAACGTTGCATCCCCCAGAGAAAGGGCATTGATCTTCTGCGCCATCGCAAAAGCCGCCCCTGCCGCATAACAAGTGGTTATCGTGTCCAGTCCCGACGACTTCTGCGCAATGCCGAACACCTGTCCTTCCGCGTTCATCACCGGACAGCTCACCATCTTGTCTTTCATCCGCATACTCAATGTATAATAATGGTGCTCTCCCGCCACTTTGGATACCTCCTTCACCTTGCCTGAAACGCAGGCGATACTCTTCTGCGTGGAATAAGGAAGCATCCACGCATCACTTCCCACTGCCGGAGCAGCAGTCGCCACCACCAGCGCAGGCACTTTCTTTTCAGTAATTCCTACACGGAACTTTATGACATCATACATATCATTCGCTCCCAATATCCGGCTGACCGGCATTTGCTTACCGTCCGCCGTCACGACCACCGCACGCTCCGCTCCCTTGAAAAGAGAAAAATCGGATAATGCCAGTCCGTCTTCGGAGACAAAAAATCCGTTACCGGTATTCAGCATTTTATCATTCTTATCGTAGGTCACGACCGAGAAGACCGCACGTTTCGCCTTCTCTACCCATTTAGGGGTCTGCGCCATGCTTCCCTGCACCAGAAAGAAAAGCGCCAAAGGTAGAATTAAAATCTTCTTCATAATATTACTCATTGTTTCTTTGTTTCACCGCCTCGTAAATCAAGATACCCGCAGCTACGGAGACATTCAATGACTCGATAGTGCCCAGCATCGGTATCTTCACCCATTCGTCGCAGAGCGCCAGGTTATCGTATGACACCCCTGTATCCTCCGCTCCCATAATGATGCACAAGGGTCCCGTGTAATCAGCTTTCGTATAATCGTAATCTCCCTTTTCGGTAGCCGCCACAATACGGAAGCCGCTGTCTTTCAGATACTGAAGCGTCGAGCGCAAGCTCTGTTCACGACATACGGGAAGCGTATGCAACGCTCCCGCCGATGTTTTCACCGCATCGGCATTTACCGACGCGCTGCCACGCGCGGGAATAATCACCGCATCTACGGCGGCACATTCGCAAGTACGGGCAATCGCGCCGAAATTGCGGACATCAGTCACTCCGTCCAACATTACAAAAAACGGATTCTTGCCTTGCTCAAACAGGAAAGGAACAAGATCCTCCGTCTTCTGATAAGTCACGGAAGAAATGAAAGCGATCACACCCTGATGATTCTTCCGGGTGATACGGTTGATACGCTCCACCGGAACACGCTGAACGGGTATCAGCGTACCTTTCAAAGCTGCAAAAAGCTCTTTGGAAAGATCACTCTGAATATCTTTCTTCACGAGGATTTTATCTATTTCTTTTCCAGCCTGAATGGCCTCTATCACGGCACGAACACCGAAAATCATTTCACTTTTGTCAAGCATCTTATTTATTTACTATTGTACTATATTTACGAATTATTATTTATACATTACCGTAACGGCAATGACACACCGCTAATCGCTGTTCAACAGCGCCTTAGCGTTGCTGAGCGCGGCTTCGGTCAAAGTGGCGCCACTCAACATATGGGCTATCTCCTCCACCCGCTCCTCATCAGTAAGACGGCGGATATGGCTGTTGGTTTCCGTATCGCTATCTTTCTTGTACACCTTATAATGCGCCCGTCCACGAGCGGCAATCTGCGGCAGGTGGGTAATGCTGATCACCTGACGGTTCTGCTCGCCCATCTCCTGCATCATATCCGCCATGCGGTCGGCTATCTCACCGGAAACTCCGGTATCTATCTCGTCAAACACGATGGTCGGCAACTTCACGGCTCCCGCAATCATGGCTTTGATGGAAAGCATGACACGAGCTATCTCACCCCCCGAAGCCACAGAAGAAATATTCTGCAATGTACCGTTCTTGTTGGCGGAAAACAAGAAGCTGACCGTATCTTCTCCCTGCAATCCGGGTTCTTTCTTCAATCCCATCTCCACCTGGAAACGGACATTCGGCATTCCCAACGGAATCAGGCGGGTGGCCAACTGCTTTTCCACCTCACGGGCAGCCTTGACGCGGGCTTTGGTCAGCAAGGCAGCCTGCTGCTTCACCTGTTTGAACTGTTCCTCCTTGCGGGCGGTCCATTCGGCAATCCGTTCATCGTATGAAGTGATGTCGGACAGTTTGACACGGTATTCTTCCGTCAAAGCCAGCAACTCATCAAGCGTCTGTACCCGATGTTTCTGCTGCAAGGAATAAATCAAGTTCAGACGCTCGTTCACTTCCTCCAGCCGTGCCGGGTTGAACTCCACCGATTCACCCTGCGAAGAGATTTCATGCGCGATATCTTTCAGTTCGATATAAGCGCTCTCCATACGTTCCGCCAGTTCTTTGGCAGGCTGGTAGACTTTTTGCAGATTGTTCAGCGTGTTCAGATTGTCCTTCAGATAAGAAAGCAGTCCGCCTTCGTCTGAGGCGAACACCTGCTCCACCCGGTAAAGCCCTGCCTTGATTTCCTCCGCATGGCTCAGTATTTCAGCTTCCTGTTCCAACTCCTCCTGCTCTCCTTCCACAAGACGGGCTTCTTCGAGTTGCTCCAACTGGAAACGGATGTAATCTTCGTCCGAACGGCTTTTCTCGGCAAGCGAGACTAACTCCGCCAATTCGCGTTCCGTCTGTTTCCATCCGGCATAACAGGTGTGGTATTTCTCCAACGCAGTGTCGTTATGCGCCAGAATATCAAGCACATTCAGCTGAAAGCCTTCCTTGTTGAGCAGCAGATTCTGATGCTGTGAATGCACGTCAATCAACCGCTCTCCCAACTCCTTCACCTGCGCCAACGAAGCGGGCGTATCATTGATAAACGCCCGACTCTTACCGGACGCCTGCACTTCACGACGCAAAATGCACTCTTCATCATATTCCAGCTCATTGTCTTCAAAAAACGGGCGCATCCCATAAGCCGATATATCAAAACGAGCTTCTATGATACATTTAGAAGCTCCGCGACGAATTGACTTCACATCGGCACGCTGTCCGAGCAGCAGCCCGATGGCTCCCAGAATAATTGATTTCCCGGCTCCCGTCTCACCTGTAATAACGGAAAAGCCGGTGTCGAAACTAATATCCAGTTTCTCTATCAATGCGTAATTCTGAATGTATAGTGAACGTAACATTTGAATAAGTTGAGAGTTGAGAGTTAAGAATTGAGAGTTAAGTGTTTTAATTCATCAGACAGGCGGTCGATGATATCCCGTGCCACTTCCGCCTTCGACTTGAGCGGATAGTCGGTACGGCCTTTCCGGTCGATGATACTGATTTTGTTGGTATCATGACGGAAACCGGCTCCCGCGTCGTTCAGAGAGTTGAGCACGATAAAATCGAAATTCTTCCGTTCGAGTTTTCCTTCGGCATTCTGCTGCTCGTTGTTCGTTTCGAGGGCAAAGCCTACCAACAACTGGTCTTTTCTTTTGACAGCCCCCAGACTGGCGGCAATATCCTTGGTTGCCCGAAGATGCAGCGTCAGCTCTTCTTCTTTCTCGCGCTTGATCTTCTTGCCGGCCACCATTTCCGGACGGAAATCGGCTACTGCGGCACACAGTATGGCTGCGTCGGAATCGAAGAAACACGCTTGCGAAGCCGCATACATTTCCTCCGCCGATTCCACATCGATCCGGCGAATACGGGAGTGCCGCGTTTCCAGTTGCACGGGACCCGCAATCAACGTCACCTCCGCACCACGACGGGCGCATTCTTCCGCCAAAGCAAATCCCATCTTTCCGGAAGAATAGTTGCCGATGAAACGGACGGGATCAATCTTCTCGTACGTCGGTCCGGCTGTAATCATGACCTTCTTTCCTTTCAACTCACCGTTTGCGGCAAAAAACTCGTCCAATACCCGGATGATATTTTCCGGTTCTTCCATCCTTCCCTTCCCCACCAAGTGGCTGGCAAGCTCTCCCGTGCCCGGCTCGATGATATGATTGCCGAACGAACGGAGAATATCCAGATTCTTCTGGGTAGAAGGATGCGCATACATATCGAGATCCATTGCCGGAGCGACAAACACCGGAGCTTTGGCCGAAAAATAGGTTGTAATCAGCATATTGTCGGCTATCCCGTTTGCCATCTTGCCGATGGTAGAGGCGGTGGCGGGAGCAATCAACATGGCATCCGCCCACAGCCCCAAGTCTACGTGGCTGTTCCACGTTCCGTCGCGCTGTGCAAAGAACTCGCTGATGACCGGCTTGCTGGTCAACGCCGAAAGAGTGATGGGAGTAATAAATTCTTTTCCCGCCGGAGTAATCACGACCTGCACTTCCGCTCCCTGCCTGATAAGCCCACGAATGATGTAGCAAGCCTTGTACGCGGCAATACTGCCGGTAATTCCAAGAATTATCTTTTTTCCTTTTAGCATTATTTCGTTATCAGATTGCTCATTTCACGCAGACGGATTTTTGTCAATACCGCTTTCGTATTCAGCGTGAAATCACTGTTCAAAATCCAACTGTAATATCCGGGATCTTTCTTCAAGACCTCAGCTACAGACATTCCTTTGTACTTTCCGAAGTTGAACACTTCCACTCCATTATCATCATAGACCATGCGACCGGCAAAGTCTACATTCTTGGAATAGCTGGAGTAGTCCGCCAAAAACGCAATATCGTTCTGCAACTCGTCATAGCGGTCGAGTTGCGCTTTCAGCACCTCATAAGTGGCACGTGTGTCCGCCTCCGCCGTATGCGCGTCCTCCAGATTCTTTTCGCAGTAGAATTTGTAGGCTGCCGAAAGGGTGCGTTGCTCCATTTTGTGGAAAATCACCTGCACGTCCACAAATTTGCGCTTCGTCATGTCGATATCCACTCCCGCACGCAGAAATTCTTCCGCCAGCACAGGAATGTCGAAACGGTTGGAGTTGAATCCTGCCAGATCGCATCCTTCAATGTCACGGGCAATGTTCTTTGCCACTTCCTTGAAAGTAGGGCAATCCGCTACGTCCGCATCGTAAATGCCATGCACGGCGGAAGAGGCTTCGGGAATATGCATCTCCGGATTGATACGCAAAGTCTTGGCTTCCTCATTCCCGTTCGGATAAACTTTCAAATAACAGATTTCAACAATACGGTCTGTGTTGATATTGGTTCCGGTCGTCT
This sequence comes from uncultured Bacteroides sp., assembly GCA_900556625.1. Classification (GTDB taxonomy): domain Bacteria; phylum Bacteroidota; class Bacteroidia; order Bacteroidales; family Bacteroidaceae; genus Bacteroides. The sequence goes on from USPQ01000059.1 coordinate 12,225, forward strand.
CAAGATCGAAAAAGACGATGGGATTTTTCAAATTTAATTTCATTTCTGGTTATTTTTTCGTTTCACCACAGAGGACACAGAGGACACGGAGGGTTGTTTAATAAATATTCAAAATTTTCCTCCGTGTCCTCTGTGCCCTCTGTGGTGAATAATTAATCATTCAACATCATCGGCATCAGCAACATCAGCAAGTCTTCGTTCTCTTCCTGCTCTACGGGAATGATTACTCCGGCTCGTGAGGGATCGGCCAATTCGATAATAACTTCGTCTGCGGAAATGTTGTTCAGGATGTCGATCAGGAACGTAGATTTGAATCCGATACTCATGGCAGCTCCCGCATATTGGCACACCTGTGTTTCTTCGGCAGAGGTGGAGAAGTCGATGTCCTGTGCGGAAATGACAATCTGGTTTTCCTGCATACGGAGTTTAATCAAGCTGCTTGCCTGCGAGGAGAAGATAGACACACGGCGCAAAGCTCCCATCAGCTGCTGGCGGTCTACGGTCAACTTGTGAGGGTTATTTTGAGGAATTACCGAGTTGTAGTTCGGATAACGCCCTTCGATCAGACGGCAAACCATGCGATAGCTTTCGAGCATGAACACAGCGTTGCGTTCGTCGAATTCGATTGTCACCATGCCCTGTTCTTTCGGCAGAAGATTCTTGAGCAGCGTAGCCGGTTTCTTCGGCAGGATGAACGCCGCACGCTCGTTGCCTTTAGCCGCCAATGTCTTGCAACGCACCAGCTTATGACCGTCCGATGCGACCATCGTGATGTCTTCTGTCGTAATATCAAAATAAATACCGTTCATCACCGGACGGAGTTCGTCGTCGGCAGTTGCGAATACCGAGCGGTTGATACCTCCCAGAAGCACTTCCGCTTCCATCTCCACGCGAACTGCATTGTCTCCCAATGTAGCCGACTGAGGGAATTCGTCCGCATTCTGTCCCATCAGACTATATTTTCCGTTCTGATACTGCACCGTAATTTCATAATTGTCCGGGTTGACATCAAACGTCAATGGCTGTTCCGGAATCTCTTTCAATGCATCCAGCAACGTTTTCGCCACTACGGCAAAACGTCCGTTCGTATCGCTTTCATTCACTTCTACGGTAGTAACCATCGTTGTCTCGCTGTCGGATACGGTGACAGACAATGTTCCATCTTCCAGTTCGAAGAGAAAACAATCGAGGATAGGCAATGCGTTTTTCGAATTGATCACGCGGCTTATAGCCTGTAAATGGCTAGAAAGAGCAGTACTTGAAACGATAAATTTCATATATTTTCGTGTATTTAAGTTTTAAATATTCTAACGCACAAAGTTACGAAAAAAGATTCGGGCAACCCAACAAAACAAAAGAAAAAACAGTCTTTGTGTGAGGGATATTCCTAAAAAGTCGTAACTTCGCCGCAGAATTTAAATTAATCGCAATGGAATTTACAGGAAAAATCATCGCTATTCTCCCTCCGAGAGGTGGAGTATCAAGAACAAGCGGCAACGAGTGGAAATCGCAAGAGTTCGTTATCGAAAATCACGACCAATATCCGCGTAAAATGTGTTTCGACGTATTCGGCGCGGACAAAATCGAGCAGTTCAATATTCAGATGGGCGAAGAACTGACCGTATCATTTGATGTTGACGCCCGTCAATGGCAGGACCGTTGGTTCAACAGTATCCGTGCATGGAAAGTCGAACGTGTAGGCGCAGGCACTCCAATGGCTCCGGGTGCTCCCGTTCCTCCTCCGGCTCCGTCCGCTACTCCGGAATTTACTCCGGGCGACGCAAAAGACGATCTGCCTTTCTAAACAAAAAAAAATCAAGGCGTAACGATACGCACTGAAAAACTCCCGGTGAATTTGATTTTTGCCGGGAGTTTTTTTTATGCCCGCACTTTGTAAAGATTCCGCCCACAGCTAAACACTTCTCAGCCCACAGATGAACAACACCCGGACACGGGCTCAGGGGAATAAGCCCACAGGTGAAAAAAGGTCAGCAATAACGTCGGCAACCAAAACCCAGAAATACTATCGCTGATAGTATTTCTATTCTCTTCTAATCTCTTCTTTTCTCTTCTCTTGGGTTATGGTTGGGTTATGGTTGGGTTTTTGCGCCCTGCCAGAAGGCGTTTCAGCGCTTTTAGTTTTTGCAAAAACAGTGTTTTTTCGCAGGTAGTTTTTTCACCTGTTTTTCCTCTTTTCAAATCCGGTTTTTCTCCGTTCGGAAATCTTTTTCCAATCAACCCGAAATGATTTTTCCAGCTTGTCTTTAGTCGGCTTTATACTTCAAAACGATGGTGGGATATGCCACTTCATCAGCACAAGTAAACTGAGCAAAAAGTATGAAATTGCGAAAAAATTCCGCATTGCGCACAAAGAAATCGGGCACGAAACAGACCTGTTTTTCCACTTGCCGGAAGAGGTGTCCGAAATCTGCCATCAGCATAAAATGATAAGAATCGGACAGGTTACTCATCCCCGCTTTATAGGTAACAGCACTGTCAAGCACTTCGCCTTTATCCAACCGGAGTATATAGTCCGACAGACTGTCTTCGTCCGGTGCTAATAATAAACGACCGGCATAAAAGGCAGCGTACAGCTCCGAAGCCGGCCCCACGAAACTAGAAAGTTGCGTAAACAACGTTGTCTGAGGCAGCCGGTAGACAGGATAGGCTTTATCCGCAGTATAACAAAAAGTTATACGGGGATTCTTATGCCTTTCTACAGCGGATGCCGTATTTGTCAGGGAGCGCATCATCCTCTCAGCCTCCGTCACATCGGGCACAGAAAGACTCAGCACAGACGCCGCGTCCCGCAATGTATCTTCCCGCTGGAAAAGACAGGTCACCAAATCATGCCCGGTGTTTTCCATCAGATAACGCGAGATTTCACGGTTTCTTTCCTGCATTCCGCTATCATCGTCCACCCCTGCCGGTATATATTCACGACTGTCGCCATAGGCAAGCAGAGAGTTCCAGTCCGTGACACTTTGTTTGCTAAAATAGAAAGTGGTGGAAGGCAACACTTCGCCCGGAAATCCTTTGACAGATTCTTGTTGCCGAAGCTGGTTGATAAAGGCGAGACAGGTATCCGGTTCATGGCTGACACCTGTAAAATAGACATAATCGTCCTTCATCTTCATGTCAAACTCCGTCCACCCTATCATGCCGTTCACACGGGTATAAATGGTAGCGACCGCTCTGCTTTTTTTCGGTGCGTTTATCTGCATGAAAGCAGGATCATCCGCCAGAGAATCTCCCTTCTTGCAGGTGTCAATGACTTCTTCTATCAGTTTTTTCTGGAAGCTCAACGCCATGAAATCGGGCGTGAGATAGCAAGCAAGGAAATCACCGTCCGCCATCGGGTAGATTATTATCTTTTCTCCTTTGTAATCGAAGGTTTTCGGCGGATAGAGTGATGAAATATATTTTTGCACGAATCTGTCTATCAGCTCTTTATCACCTTCTCCCAATCTGCAATAGAGCACTTGGTCGCGTTCGCTGTCCGGAGCATGGAAACTTATCAGCATTTGATTCATTTGCCGACTCAATCCGTGGGGACTATCTTCGGAAAGTTCGTACAGGGAATGTTTTAAGTAGGAAAACAGCTTGGATACATACAGGTATTGCCGTTCTTTGCTGCAAGTCAGATTATCGGTTTCAGTCACAAACTCAAGCACATCATCGGTAGCAAACACTGCCGAAGTAGTGGCGGGAACCAGCTCGTAAAGATTGAAATTTTTCTCTCCGTCAGCCGCCGACAGCCTGAAAAAAGAGTACATGACGAAACCTGCGCACAGAAGTACAACAGAAGAAGTGACCGCTATTTTCACTATCGTACGAAGTTTCATAATATTTGCTGTTTATCGGCTCGGTGCAAAAATAATAATTTCTACAAAGAAAACAAAACTTTTGCTAAAAAATCCGCCGGTAATTAAAGAAGGATTTCCAATCCGTCAAATGCCAGGTGAATATTCTCCGGAAGTCTCCGTTCAGCTTCGGCATGCAAGCCCATATCATGACTCATGTGTATAAAGTATGTCTTCTTTGCCTGAA